>JBILUF010000246.1:0-4521 GCA_044371155.1 Bdellovibrionota bacterium | reverse complement strand
ATCGTGGTGCTTCATGGATCATTGAGCCGGGTGCTTGAGGCGATTCGACTCTCACGAGCATCCCTAAGAACAATAAAGCAAAATCTCTTCTGGGCCTTCTCGTACAACGTGTTGGCGATACCAATTGCAGCCGCAGGACTGCTTAGTCCAATCGTTGCTGCCTTTGCGATGGGATTTTCTGATGTTATGACTATTGGAAACTCGCTGAGACTTCGTCGCAAGGATCTCAAGAATTACTGAAGCGCTCCAGAGAGCCACGACCAACCACCCTCGATTGACCACGCCATGACCGAAGCATCTACTTTCATAGACTCTCTAGATAACACAAAGCTTCCCAGTAATGTCGATTTAGTCGAGTGGCAAGGGCGTAAGTTCTACCTAGTAGGTACTGCTCATCTGAGTCAAAAAAGTGCGGAGTTAGCAGAAGAGATTATTCGCCAGGTGCGCCCGGCTGCCGTTGCTGTCGAGCTCTGCGAGTCACGGTTCCAAGCGCTCCGCGATCCAAGCCGCTGGAGAAACACTGATATCGTTGAGGTCATCCGCGCAGGTCGCTCCCTACTCCTGCTCTCTCAGCTAATGCTAACTGCCTTTCAGCGCAAACTCGGGAAGGGGCTTAAAGTGCAGCCTGGTGCAGAGATGCTTCGAGCGATTTCCGTCGCAGAAGAGCTCCACATCCCGGTCGTACTTGCAGATAGAGATATCAAAGCAACCCTAAAGCGCACCTGGGCTGCATTAACCTCCTTTCAGCGCACAAAGCTCTTGGTGCAGCTTCCTGTGAAGGCGATTGTCGGTGAGGATATTGATAGTGCTGAAATCGAACGGCTAAAAGAGCAAAGTGTAGTGGATGATGCCTTGAGGGAGCTCACCGAAACATATCCAGGGGTGCGGCTAGCTCTGATAGATGAGCGCGACCGGTATCTGGCCTCAAAGATCAGAGAGACCGAAGGTAGTCCTGTTGTTGCAATCATCGGCGCTGGGCATATTCCAGGGATCAAGCGCTACTTCAACCAGCAAATCGACCGATCTGAATTAGAGAAACTTCCTCCACCAAGTATCACCAAGCGAGTTCTTGCCTGGGGCATCCCAGCTCTGATTGTTGGAGTAATCCTGTATGCCTTCTTGACCCTCGGCACGGCGCAAGGATTTGAGGTTGCAGGCTCCTGGGCACTCATCACTGGCTCAAGTTCTGCGCTCGGCGCCGCGCTGGTTTTTTCCCATCCACTCACTGTGCTCGTTGCATTTATTGGTGGTCCAATTGGAGCCCTTGCTCCGGTGGTACGCCCAGGGTGGTTTGCTGGCTTAGCCGAAGCTATTTTGCGCAAACCTAAGGTCGCCGACCTAGAATCTATCCTTGATGATATCGGCTCGCTTCGCGGACTCTGGAGGAATCGCCTGAGTCGGATTCTCTTGATCGTTATCTTTACAAATATTCTCGGTGGTCTGGGGTCGTTACTTGCTATCGGGCAGGTGCTATCCCTTACCGGGTCGCTTTAGCTGGAGTATCGATATGCCACAGCCTTTTTCCTTCGAGCAATTTCGCGCAGTCGCATGTGTAGCGCTTGGAGGAGTAAGCGGTGCGTTGATAGGTTTACCACTAGCGCTGCAAGCTCCCTCGGGGCTTGCAGGTGTAGTTCCGATTGGTGCACTAGTTATGGGTGCGCTCTCTGGGTATCGCCACCGCAAAAGCAGCGCTTTTTTCTATTTTTCCCTCTTCTGTGTGTGCGTATTATCAGCGGTTATTGCAAGTAGTGGATTTGAGTCGGCGCTCCCCCTGCCCCAATAGGACAGGAGGCACATTTCACAGCTCGACTTGATCCTTTGCGTTGCCCCTTTCTGTCTGTTACAAGACTGGTATGACAACCGAGGGGCCCTCGAAAAAACCCAGATCAATTGCGGCCAAAGAGCAATCGCTCTCCACTGCTCGGCAGATTCTGGGCCTTGAGGCAGCGGCAATCACAGCCCTTAGTGCGGAGCTCGATGAGGAGTTTCACACTGCGATATCGTTGATTGAAGAGTTATCCCCAGGCGGTCGACTTGTGCTAAGTGGGATGGGGAAAGCTGGATTCATAGCGCAAAAGATCTCTGCCACATTCGCTAGTATCGGGACTCCGTCTTTTTTCCTACACCCTGCCGAAGCGATCCATGGAGACCTAGGCCGATTCACCAAGAACGATGTTGCGATGATTCTGTCTAATTCGGGGGAGACTCCTGAGATTGCTAAGATCATCCCGCATATCAAACGGTTTGGCTGTCCGATTATCGCCATCACTGGCGCTCCGCTCTCGACTCTCGGGAAACACAGCGATGTTACACTCAGCATCGGCCGCCTCGATGAGGCAGGGCCTCACGGGATAGCACCCACCACCAGCACCACCGCTATGCTTGCGCTCGGAGATGCGTTAGCGATGACCTTTTACGAATTAAAAGGTTTCTCTCGTGAACAATTCGCCCTATATCATCCAGGGGGAAGTATCGGACGGAGCCTCCTTAAGGTACGGGAGTTAATGCGCAAAGATGATGAACTTTGCGTGGTGCAAGACGACACAGCGGTCAAGGATGTTCTTCTCAAGATCTCTAACACTAAGGGGCGGCCCGGTGCGGCAGCGGTGATTGGCACAGATGGTATTCTAACGGGGGTGTTTACCGATGGTGACATGCGCCGTGGGCTAGAAAGCGGCGCTGCGTTCCTTGATGCTCCCGTAGCACAGTTTATGAGCAAAAACCCAAAAGTCATCGATGGGGAAAAATTTGCTACTGAGGCGTTAGCACTTTTAAGTCACTTTAAGATCGATCAGGTGCTTGTCGTAGATTCTCTCAGAAAGCCGGTCGGACTTGTCGACATCCAGGATCTTATCGAGTTTCGCTTCGACGCTCCGTAGGCTGCTCACGCAGGTTTATTTTGCTGTGCGACTCTCTTACAAAGGCTCTTTGCCCCGCCAAAAATGTTGCACAAGAGTGCAGCAAGCCCAGCCTGACCTTAGTTCCTGGCTAGCGAAGCAATCTTCATGAAATATAAGGGATAGCCAGCATCGCAAGCCGGGGAAATAGAGTGACTAGGTACATTTTCGGTGTAGGCGAGGGAATTCCTGGATCAAAGCCACCTGCACAAACCCCTGGTATCACTTATCTTTATTGATCGATGGCTACACAGAACGACCATCCTAGATGGTTCCGTTCCTTTTCCCCGATACGTCACGCGATGCTCGGAGGACCCCATAACAACTTTTAGAGCAATCGCTGCTCTAGGTTTTTGCATCTTTCTCGGGTCAATCCTGATGGAGGATGGGGTCGTAGCTACAGCGCACAAAGAGTTTTTGACGGTTTTTGCAATGCACACCTCCTACCAAACTCATACCGGCTTAGCCTGCCGACTCGAAGGAAGCTGCGCTAGCGGAAAAGCATTTGGTGGCTCTAGCACTAGTACACAACGTGGTGCCGTACTAGCCGAGGCTGCAATAGTAACCCCAATTTTAATCACCTTTGCGATGCTCTCGGCCTACCTCTGTGAGGTAACCTTAAACTACATGTCACTCGCCGCAACGGCACATGAGACCGTTGATATCGCGCTACAGGCCAAGGCCCCAGCAACAATTGCTGGAGGTATGAGCCAAGGACTTGAATTGGAAGAGGCTGATTACAAAACTTGTCTTACATCTCTGGAGGAAGGAACACAGCCGCCTACCGAGATCTGCCTTAATATTATGGCGCAATGGAGGAGCCAAAAATTACTAAACTCGTTTGCGATGAGGACAAGGCTCTCGGAGCTTACAGTAGTTAGCCAAGTTCAGGCTCCAGACGATGAGCTAGCGCCGCGTCTAGGAATCACCATCAAGGGGAAATCCGACCAGATATTTGAACGGATCTTTTCCTGGGTGTTATCAACTTCCGCGACGAGCAGCATCAACACACCCAGTTCGGGAGGAGCATAGTGTATGGCTAAAGGACACTCCTCCCGCACTCACTCCGAACGTGGCGCCGTCATGCTGATAGCAGCAGTCTCTAGTATGGTGCTAGTAGCTTTTCTATTCGGCATTCTACAGATATTCTATCTTTCAACCGCTGTCTCTCAAGCGCAGCGAAGCGCCGAGAGAGTATCTGGACTTGTTGCAAGAGGCCTCCTCAAAAACTCTCCTGAAGGCCCCGCATCTTGCATAGCTGCGCAGCAGGCCTTTCGGAAAATGACCTCTCATAGTCAGGCCTGGGGGATAACATTTGGATATCGCGACCCGGCAGGAACCTTCCACGGCTTTACCCTTGATGAGTGCATGAATAATTGGAATACTGCGACAGCAGCCGTAGTTACCCTAGACCTAAGTAAGGGTGAAGTTAGCGGGATTATGAATCCACTTTTTGACGGATATCCCCGCCCCGCCCCGATGCAGAATTTAGTGTACTATGACGAGGGGCCTCACGTTTTGGAGTATTGAAGCGCTGAAATCGATATACCAAAAGATACAACGGCGCATTCGCGGAGCTACCCTAGTGGAGGTAGCGATTGTTCTGCCTCTGATTATAGTGCTG
>JBILUF010000245.1:0-4523 GCA_044371155.1 Bdellovibrionota bacterium | reverse complement strand
GAGGCAGGGGATTTTCACGAGTGCTACAATCACGCCGCGGGTGCAGAATTTGGCGCACTCGTTCCTATCATCGCCCAAGACGGTGGCAATCGCCTCCAGCTCCTCCTCGGCAGCCGAGATTGAGCACCTTTACTGTGAAGTCGATGCGGACCTTACCGCAAAGGCAACAGCACTATGCGACATTATCGAGACACGCAATCCGCGCTCGGCAATTATCTTTTGCAACACTAAGTCAGACACTGAGCTCGTAGAGGTATACCTCCGTCGTCGCGGCTTTGATGCGCGCAAGATAAACTCTGACCTCTCGCAGAATGAGCGTGAGCGTATTATGGCGAGTGTGCGAAAAGGCACTCTGCGGCTTTTGATCGCTACTGATGTGGCGGCGCGCGGCATCGACATTGAACAGATCGATCTTGTGGTAAACTATGCCATTCATGACACGGCCGAGACCTATGTGCACCGCACTGGTCGTACTGGTCGCGCGGGCCGCAAGGGCACTGCGCTGAGTCTAGTGGGCCCCCTGGATTTTGGGCCGTTTCTAAACCTCAAGCGTGGCCTAAGCTACGAAATCACCAAGGTGGCTCTGCCAACTGAAAAAGATGTGCATGATGCTAAGATCGCCCATTTTCATGAGCTGCTAAATGCCGCTGATATGGTGATTACTGATCGTGATCTTGCGCTGGGCAAGACGCTACTAAAAGAGATCTCGGGAATGGAGAATCAGGAGCGGGCGGCCGAGGTGATGGCTAAGTTTTATCGCATCGTGCTGCAATCAGCGGTGAAACACTCATCGGATGCTGACGCTGCGGGGCAGGGCAGTGTTGCTGAGCCAAAGGCTACCGACCAAGACGGCGAGCCTCGTGCGCAGCAGGCACAGGACTCTGAGTATTCACGAGATCGCTCGCGCGGTGGTCGGTATGATTCTCGCGGCGGGGGCAGTCGTGGCGGAGGTGGTCGCGGCGGCAATGATCGAGGCGGCGGCGGCAGATCGCATGGTCGTCGCTCCGGCGGCGGGGATCGCGGCAGGCGATAAGATCGCTCGTTGCCTTCACCCCCCAGCTAAAAGAGCGCTGGCTTCCCTAGTTTTCTTCGCACAATGGCAAACTGCCCTACGTGCATTAGGATATGAGTGCCTGTCAAATTAAGGAGCGCTCCAACGGTGGGCGCGTGCGCGCGCATTCTCTCTGGCCCAGGGGCATCTAGGTCTGTTTCGTTTAATGAGTCTAGTACTTTTAGTGTTGCCTCGCGCTGGGCTGCAAAAAGGGATTGATACTGCTCTTTGCTGCAAAATGTGGCGGCGTCATCACTGCTGGCTGTATCTTTACCATGCACCTTATCAAATCCGTTGGGAAGGGCTGGGCAGCTGCCGGCTTTGATACTCTCAACAAAATACCGCTCAGCCGAAATAAGGTGCCCCAACTGCCATGCAATCGTATTGGCCCCGGGCACTGGGCGCACCATCAAGTCGGCATCGGTGAGGTCCTCAATATATCCAAGCATCAGCCGAGCTGAGGTGTTGATGGTGTGGCGGATGGCATCGTGCGCTTTCATACGGGCTCCCTTGGGTTGATGAGATTCAAGGCGGAGGGTAGTCATTTTGGGCTATTTTCACAATAGCCGCTGGCAGCGCTGCTACTTAACAAGCTCGTTGGCGCTTATTTGAATGGTAAAAGGCCCGACATGATACGTAAGGCTCGCTACTGGTTTGAAATCATCGTCTAAATCTGCAAGAGTTTGGACGGTAAAGTTCCCCGGGGTGGCTAGTGCACAGCTCCCTCCAAGCAACGACTTAAGATTGCCCGCTACCATGTTGGCAAGCTCTCGCATCACATCCTGTTGCATTGCATCTGATGGGTCGCCCTCAATATCTGGCAGCATCGCCTTGCCTGCCACGGCGGCTAATCCGGGCGAGCAGCAGATCCGGACATTGCCGGTCCAGCTTCCGCCGATCCAGGCGACGGCTCCGTCCCAGGGCTCTGTAATCTCAGCCCCGCGCACCGCAGCTCGTGGGGTGCGCGGCAGCGCTACTGCGGCATCCCAGATCCGCTCGAAAGCCTCCTGTAATCCGGATGCCATCTGGACTGGATGCACTTGCATCTCCTTTTCCACAATCACCCTGCCTTCTCGCGCTTTAGGGTGTAGCAACTGGTCTTCTCGAACGCTACCCGTTGGAAGTTTTCATCGATACAGAGGGTGGTTTCCGCTGTCCCCAGAAAGAGATATCCATAGGGGCGAAGAATAGCCCGAATCTTGCCCAGTATCTCTCGCTTGGTTGCAAGGTCGAAGTAGATAAGTACATTTCGCATCAGCACAAGGTCACACTGCGGCACTGTGGTGAATGGGCGTAGCAAATTGAGCTCATTAAACTGCACCATCGAGCGGAGCTCTGGCTTTATATGCCAGGTGGTGCCTTGCTGGGTGAAATACTTGGCCAGCATCCGCACGGGCAGCCCGCGATTGATCTCTATCTGGCTATAAATTCCTGCTCGCGCTCGTTCAAGGATTGATAGCGACACATCGGTGGCTAGAAGGTTAATCTTCCACGTGGCAAGCTCAGGAAAGTGCTCGCGAATCAACATGCAGAGGGTATAGGGCTCTTGGCCAGTGGAGGCTGCGCCGCACCATACGGTGAGCTCTTTTTTCGATCGCAGCCCTGCAATCAGCTCTGGGAGCACCTTGGTTCTTAACACCTCCCACGGCTCAATATCTCGGAAAAAACTGGTTTCGTGGGTGGTTAGTGACTCCACCATTTTGCGCTTGAGGGTGGCGTCCTGCTCGGTCTTGAGCTTAGCTACTAGGGCTGCGATATCAGCTAGGCCAATCGATTTCGCCAAAGGCTCTAGGCGGCATTCGACCAGATACTCTTTGCCCTTCTCTAGAGAAATGGCCGACTCCTCCTTGAGCAGGCGGGTGATATAGTCAAAATCACTTGCTTCCATTACTGGGTACCTCCTGAGGGTCGCTCTGGCCGTGACACTCTTTTGATATTTCCTTGCGTGATTCTGCGGGTGAGTTCAGATGCGATCTCATCAAGCGGCACTATCGCCTCGGCTAGCCCCCCCTCAGCCACGTATGCTGGCATCCCCCAGACGACACTAGAGGCCTCATCCTGAGCCAGCACACGGCCGCCAGCCTGCCGAATCTGTTGGCAGCCGATAAAACCGTCCGAGCCCATCCCGGTGAGTACAGCGGCTAAAACACGGGGCCCGTACACATTCACGCAGGAGCGAAACAGTACATCAGCAGCCGGGCGGCAGGAGTTCTCCTGTGGGCCCTGGTGGAGGTGGGTCAAAATATCCGCTCCGCTTCGCACCAGCTCCAGATGATAATCGCCGGGGGCGATATAGATGGTTCCGGCTTCCACTTTCATTCCCTCTGTGGCCTCCACCACCGAGAGTGCACACTGCGCATCGAGCCGCTCTGCGAGTAACCGGGTGAACATGGGGGGCATGTGCTGCACCACCACAACAGGCACCGAAAGGTCGGCTGGTAGTGCTGGCAGCACTTTAGCCAGCGCATTGGGGCCACCGGTCGATACTCCTATTGTAAGTACATCTATCGGCCCCTGGCCCATGGGAGCCAGCGGACACTTTTTGGGCTCCACAGCAATCTTCTCTGTCAGCGCTGCTTTAGGCACCGAAGAGTAGGGCGGCCTTCCGGAAGCCTCCTCTTTGCGCCCCAGCACCTTTATCTTGGAACGGAGCTCTGAGTAGATCTCTTCCTTGGTGGTGCCGCCACGGTCGAAATTTGAAGGCTTCGTAACGTAATCAGACGCTCCGAGATTAAGCGCCTCAAGGGTCAGCGCAGCACCACGTTCAGTAAATGCACTAAACATTATCACCGGAATATCTGGGAACTCTTTGCGTAGGATCTTTAGTGTCTCGGTGCCACTGAGCTCTGGCATCTCTTGATCAAGGGTGATGATATCGGGCTTTAATTGTGAGACCTTCATCAGAGCCAGGCGGCCATTCGATGCTGAGCCTACCACCTCGATCTCGGGGTCGGCCTGCAGTGTGTCGGTGAGTATTTTTCTCACAATCACTGCATCATCAACTATGAGGGTGCGTATCTTTCGCATCTCTGAACACCGCGCCATTTACCCTCTTCCGGATACATCATCCGTAGCAATTCCAAGGATGGCGAGCTTCTCCTCAAAAATCTCCTTCGTAAATGGCTTCATGATGTACTCATCGACTCCAGCCTCAAGCGCTTTGGTGACCTGATGCATCTCTGTCTCGGTGGTGACCATCACGATTTTAAGCTGGGTCGGGTCTGCGGACTTTCTTGCATTCTGTACAAATTCAAGCCCTGACATCACTGGCATATTCCAATCGACAAGCGCCAGGGTTACATCGGGGTTCTTCGCTAGCTCATCTAACGCAAGCAGGCCATTTGCCGCTTGCACCGACTCGTAGCCAAGCCCTATAAGCATCTTGGATACGATGAGCCTCACGGTGGAAGAGTCATCAACTACGAGCGCCTTTTTCATATTAACCTCTCTGTAAATCTGTGCCTTAACCTAC
>JBILUF010000244.1:0-4539 GCA_044371155.1 Bdellovibrionota bacterium | reverse complement strand
AAGTTTTGACCTGCATAGTTTTCATCTGTCGGCTGTCTTTTCGTTACTGTCGATGTGACGATAACGGTGCTGGAACGGCCTTGCTGGAGCGAGCTTTTAAAAACCGGATCACCTCGTGCGCCAGATTCAGGACAAAGGAGAATACCAATACATACAGTGTTGAAATGACCGCGAGCTCAATCTGATCCATTCCCACCGCC
Organism: Bdellovibrionota bacterium; assembly: GCA_044371155.1. Lineage (GTDB taxonomy): Bacteria > Bdellovibrionota_C > UBA2361 > UBA2361 > UBA2361 > CAZTER01. The sequence goes on along the minus strand of JBILUF010000244.1, from coordinate 4,339 downwards.
GAGCCTATTGCGGCTGCCACCCACATCATCGCGGCTGTGGTGAGGCCTGAGACTCCACGTGGTGAGCGAAAAATAGCACCCGCACCCAAGAATCCCACCCCGGTGACAATTTGAGCCGTAATGCGGCTCGGATCAGCATGAGCAGCCCCAGCCACTGACATAGAGAGCATCGCGAATATACAGCTACCAAGGGTTATAAAGCAGAAGGTCCTAAGACTTGGGTCCTTTCCCCGGATTTCACGCTCTAGCCCCAGGGCCGTACCCAAGAGAGCGGCTATCCAGACATGTTTGTGGATGATTAGATCTTCAAGTCCCATCGGAAGTCCTGTTTATCTTTTTTAAGATTGTCAGCGCCACTCGCGTGAGGCCAAAAAAGGGGGCTCCAGTGGCGCGCATCTATCCAGAGTATACGAGAGAAGGCAGCTCGGGAATCACAAAAATTGCCCCTTACAGAGCTTTAGAGGGGGGCTTTGACCTTTTGGGGCGCATTGTACGCTGGAATCAGCCCATCTCTCTTGGGGCTTGCCATTTGGGGATTGGCCAGCCAAGGCCTATAAGGATGGGATTTGCATAGCTCCCCTAAATGAGAGAAATTTGGAGGATACAGAGCAGCGACCTTTCTTAGGGGTGGTAATGACAGCGCAAGCAGCAGGTGCCTTTGAAGATATCGTAAGAGATATCAACCGACTCGAGACAGCAGTTGGCGCCGAGCTAGCGAACCTCGAGGCCAGTCCGATTCTAAACAAATTAGCCGAGGATGTTCGTGTATCGACGATACAGGATTCCAAGAGCACCTTTGTGTCCGTATTCGAGGAGATGCGTCAAGCAGTAGCTGCTCTCCCCGCTACTGAGGCTGAGTGTGACCGTTTTGTGCGGGCTATCTCTGGACTTTACACAGCTTTGCTCACTCGGAATCGCTAAGGCAACCTACGCCACCGTAAACGGACAGACTCAGACCGCGACCACAGCGATATCAAGCGAGATGAACGCATCGATTGTCGTCCTTGAGGAGCAGGTTGGTTTTTCGGCCGCACGCGCCAAGTTGGGAATTAGACTAGAGGGTTCTAGATTGTTCATTAACCAGTCGAGTCCCAGCATTTATTATCTTGAACTGTTGCAGTGAACGAGGGCTACATAGTTCCCGGGGAAAATCCTTTTACCGGAAGCTAGGACACGAAGATGCCGGGCCAAGAAATCAGCGTGTGCCGCCTCAGCAGGAATGAGGGGGCGCTTGCTACCGAAGGGTAGAGCCTTCTAGTGCCACCGACACCTTATCGATTGAACGAGCGTATCGAGCCGAGCGGTCTCCTTCGCTGTGGTCTGAGCGCTGACTCAGCGCCTCTTCGCTCCTGCGGAGCTACGTAGCCGTGTTTTGTGGCGAGCGTAGCTGGTTTCATGAAATACAAGGGGTGACTTCGACTCTATGTCAAAAATTGATTCTAGTTCGAATAGATGGTGCGAACTCACGTCTTGGCGAGCGCGGTATCGGAGCTACGACGGTATCTCTTTAATCCCCAAAAGCTCCTCAGACTGAATCTGCCGCACACTGCTCTCGATTTGCTTGGGCGCTTCCAGCTCCTCTTCATTCCCGGCGGAGTCTAGCTCGCGAAATTTCCGTGCGCTGGTGAGGACTCGACTCTCTAGGTTATAGATAGCTTTGTTGTAGTGCTCCACGGCTTTATTCAGCGCGCCGCCCAAGGTGCCAAAATTACCCGCGACATCGCCGATACGTTTATACAGCTCCTTCCCAAGGATACTTATCTCAGTGGCATTCTCCGCGATCCGCTCCTGGCGCCAGCTGTAGGCAACGGTTTTAAGAAGTGCGATCAGTGTTGTTGGGGTGGCGATAAGCACCCGCTCTGCCACCGCTTGCTCAATCAGCTCAGGGGACTGCTCTAGCGCTGCGCTAAAGAACGATTCACCCGGGACAAACAGCACCACAAAGTCAGGTGCCGCGTCGAACTGGTCCCAATAACTTTTCTCCCCTAACTTTCGCGCATGCTCGCGCAAAAGCCTGGCATGATCCTGAAGCTTAGCCTGGCGGGTGGCCTCATCCTGGGCCTGCACAGCCTCAAAGTAGGCATCCATCACCGCCTTGGAATCCACCACGATGCTCTTTCCGGCGGGTAGATGCACGACCATATCGGGGCGTAGTCTTCCTTCCTCGGTGGTTGTGCTATGCTGCTCGGTAAAGTCGCAGTGTGCCACCATCCCTGCGATCTCTACCACCCGCCGCAGCTGAATCTCTCCCCAACGGCCCCGCACCTGGGGGGTGCCAAGCGCTTTGACTAGTTTACCAGTTTCACTGCGCAGCGCGGTCTGGGTCTCAAGTAGTGAGCGCACCTGTGTTGTAAGCCCCTCGTAGGCACCAACGCGGGCCTTTTCGAGCTCTTGAATTTTAGTATCGAACTTCTCTAGCGATTCACGCACCGGCTTTACCATCTCGGTAATAGCACTCTGACGCTTCTCCAGATCCCCTTTCGCACCCTCCTGTAGCCGATTGAAGGTGGTCTGGGCCAAGTCCATAAACATCTGGTTGTTACTCTTGAGCGCATCGGCAGAGAGCGCTCTAAAAGCTGCGGTGAATTGCTCCTGAATCTGTGCTAGGCGCGTCTGCTCCTCGGCAGCGGAGCGCAGTTTCTCAGAGAGCTCGGCGGTATGGGCCTGAAACGAGGTGTTCTGAGTGCGTAGCTCATCAACGGTGGATAGGAGTGTGGTGTGGGCCTCACGCAGCTCGGCAACCGTGGCATCGCGGGCGGTGACCCGTTCCTGCAGGCTTGCTCGTTCTAGCGCTTCTACCCCGCGGATACGCTCAAGCTCTGAGCTACCTTTGGCGCGCTGGTACCGTGAGCCGAAAAAAGCCCCCAGAACGGTTCCGGCGATAAGGGGTAGGGTAACAAGGAGGGCTATTTGTAGCGGGTCAGTGATGGCATCCATAGTTTAATCGGGTTATATCATGGAACCAGGAGCAGGGCGAACCGGAAACAGTGAACCTTGCTTGATGATTGCTCTGCCCCCGAATGCAACCGCGAGGTCTTACGCTGCGATGAATCGTAAGTTTCTAGGATGGGAAAAGCCGGTGCTGGAGTTGGCCAGCGCTGAGCTTATGGGCCGCGCTGAGGCCCCGGGTGTGTCGCTACGGCACCTGGTGGTGGTGGTGCCCGGCCAGCGAGCTGGGCGCAATCTATTGGCAGCGCTCACCACGTTAGCCGAGGAACAAGGCACAGCACTGCTGCCGCCTACCTTACTTACAGCGGGTAGGTTGCCTGAGCTCTTCTATGATAGCGCGCTCCCTGCGATATCCGAGCTTGAAGCTGAGCTACTTTGGATCTCAATTGTTCAAGACAACTCCGCCCTTGTAGCCGCCTTGCTTGCTAACGCGCCGCAGCCCCAAGGACTTGGGCAGCTTCACGCCGTTGCAGCCACGCTGGCTCGGCTGCGCTCTGAGCTTGGAGCGCTTGGGGAGAATATTCCTGAGCTCATCGGCAAAAAATTACAGGAGTACGTTGTGACCTCCGAGCGTTGGGAGGCGCTCGCGGAGTTAATGGCAGCGTACGAGGGGGCTCTTTCGAGCCTAGGCCTCACCGATATTCACCAATCGCGCGCAACGGCGTTGGCCGAGCGGCGGTTTTTGAAGGCTCCTCCGGTGATTCTTCTTGGAACCCTTGATATGCCGCCGGTTGCTAAACGGATCTTGAAGGAAAGTGCGGCGCAGTTTGAGGGCTGGATTCATGCGCCGGCGTCGCTACAGGCTGGCTTTGATGAATTTGGCTCGGTAGTGCCGCAGTTTTGGTGTGAGTACCCACTTGAGATCGCCGACCACCAGATCGCAAGCGTGCCAGGGGGTGCCGAACAGGCCCAGCAGGTGGCAAGCGCGATAGCGCAGTGGGCCAAGGAGCGCCCCGCTCGCAGCGCGGATGATTTCGTGGTGGCTGCTCCTGACCCAACGGTAACGCCGCATGTGAAGGAGCTCCTCACCCAGCTTGAGCTGCCGGTGCGGGATGGCTCCGGCGTGCCGCACTCTTTTAGCGGGCCTGGGAGCATGCTAGCCCTTACCACCGCCTTTTTGTCCTCCGGTGGGATGCAGGAACTTGGGTCCCTGGTGCGACACCCGGATATGCTTCGCTGGCTCTCGGGCCGGCCCGAGTTGGCCGCGTATCGGCATGACTTAATCTCGTACCTCGATAGATATCAGTCCGAGACCATTCCGCTCCGGGTGGTGACCGCTGATGGGCGTGTCGTGGCGCCACGTGGGGAGGGCCAGGCATTCGGTGCTGTCGCGGCAGTGCTTGCGGTGTTGCAGTCGCTAGGGTGTCTGCCTGCAGCCGTCAGCGGGCCG
>JBILUF010000243.1:0-4556 GCA_044371155.1 Bdellovibrionota bacterium | reverse complement strand
ATGCTCTCCGCTTGTTAAGTTAGATCGTAGCATCTCGCTGATTTTGGCATATGCTCTCTCAGACGGCGGGGATGTGTTGATCTCATTTGACCCCTGTCCGTATGAGGAGATTGATTTTGATCGGGTGGGATGCCGTATGTTTGGATGGGTAGGGCTAGGGTACCAGTCGCCTACACCAGTCAATGGAGTGCTCCCGGGGCTAGGAGAGAATATCTATATAGACCTCACCTGTTAGCGGGTAGCTTTGCCACTCTGAGCAGCTGATTTATCAATATTTATGAAGCTCAACTACTTTGCCACCTAATTTCTCAAGGCCAGTCTTGGTGGCAGGCGAGGCCCTTCCCAAAAGAAGCACGGTGGCTGCGTTGACCTTGGCCTGCTTCAATAGAGCAGTCTTGTAATTTCGAAGAATCGCGGCGGTATCTTTGGTCCACAGTAAATACTCCACCGCAAGTGGCAGGATAAGGTGTCCGGAAGAGGTGACTGCTCCTGGTAGATGAGCTGAGGTGACGAGAGTTGAAAGCGGCCCCTGTTTGCCGTCGTAGTTCGTGAGCATCTTGCAGGCATCCATGTAGTAGATGGCCTGCTCAGGGGTCTCTGCGGTGGCAGCGAGTGCTACGAATCGATCGCGGTTAGCCACGTTGTTGAGACTTTGCAAGCAATCGAGTAGTACGGTTTGGAACGATGGCCGATATGCTGGGTTTTTCGAGAACTGCTTGGCGATTTTCTCGCTTACACCGAGGGACTTCATCCGGTCATTATTTTTTTTGTTGAGGATATCGTACGGCTCATATAGCCCGAGCTTCTCTGCTCTCTCGTACCATCCTACGACAGAGCCAACGATCCCGAGGTTAAATCCTGGCACAAACTTAAACCCCAGATTCACCGCGGTCTCCACCTGAGAGACCCGCTCTACCTCATCCTGGAGCATCGAGTTGTCGGTGTACTGATCGACTCCTAGCCTTTGGAACCAATCGCGCTCCGTCGAGCTATACTTAATGTAGCGCAGACCTTGATCCTTGGCGATTTTAGCAGCTTTGCTTGTGTCGCTTGGTTCCCCCTCTGCGGAGCTTTCCGATTTTTGCTTGGGGTCTTTGTCGCTAGAGAACTGCCTGCCAACATAGCTCGCACCGCTACCAACGGTGTCGACTCCCCATTTAAAAATGCGTGAGACACCATCTGGGATTTTTTTTGCAGTGTCCACAATTTGGCCAGGTTCCTGGACTACTGAGACCACCTTCTTCCCAAGAGTGACTGGGGCCATCAGGGCAGCTTTGCCGTTTTTTCCGGCAGCCTCCAAAAAGACCGATGAACGCGAAATTTTAGAGATCTCATCAAGGGCACGAAGTTCGGCGAGTCGTATTGCGAGGAGATGCCTGCCATTTACCACCAGGTCCCCATGGGGTGAGCTCACCGTGTACTGATTGAGGTAGCCTTGGTTTAGGACTTCAGGTGCGATCTTGTAGTAGGAGGTCTCTAACTCCTCCTTAGGGAGGAGGTTGTTGGCTGCAAAGGAGGTATCTCGCTCAAAAGGTTGAGCCTTGCAGATTGTCGCTGCACTCACTGCCGCTAGCATCAAGACGGCATAGCGTATCTGACTCGTGATCTTAAGGTGACTCATACTATCCGTTGCAAAGATGGTCTCTAAAATAAATTAGCTTCAGGGCCAGCTCGTCGGGACAGTATCACAAATTCGTTTGGGGGTAACGACGCCCACCGGGGGGTGGGTAAGGGGGCTATCGCCAGGGCGTTACAAAATGCGCCAGGGTTTTGCCATGGACTTTGCGTCGGATGGGAAGTGGTCGTGTTGTCCAAGCGATATTGCATGCCTGGCCCCAGAGATGCTTGGTTTAATCTATCTGGCAGGGCTGATCCGCGGGTAACCCCGATGATCTACATCCTAACAAACTTCTAACCACAGCCCTATATCGGCGGCATGGAAAAAAGCGTAGGTGTTTGGGGCAAGTCTAGCTCCTCCCCTGGATAGTAGTTGTATGCTAGTTCAGTCACCCACGCAATCAACGCAGACAATTTGCGCAATCCAAAGTGGTGCTATCAAGCAGTCGCCGAGCGCTAGTCCTGCGGCGCTCGAAGAATCTGGCCAAAAGGCAGAGACTGATGAATCTCGGATGCGCTTAGCCACCGAGATTCGCCAGGTAAGAAAGCGGGTGGAGGGGATAGCGCTGGGGCAGCCGAGGGTGGTGGCTGCTATGATCGACCGCCTGGATAACTATGAGGACGCAGGTGCTAAATCAGCTCCTATCTTACAGGAGCAGCGCACCCGTGAATTGCTACAAGATGCTTTGACCTCGATGCATGAGGCGCTGGCTGCCCATGCGGCCGGGGTATTGAATGCGGAGTGTGTGGTCGCCCGTTTTGAGGTTGAGGGAGCTGCGTTGTCAAACCATGCGGCGCTATGGAAGGGACGGCTTATAAACTTCCCAGAGATACAGAGAGTCTGTAGGGAGCTTCTCTCGGAAGATGTGCCGCACTCAGCAGCTTCGAGGGATCTGTTGCCAACTGCGCTACGCCAGATCCGACAACAACGGTTGCGGAGTGCTCTTTTAGCACTGGCACCTCTTGAAGAGCGGATGTTTGAGGAGAATCGGGGCTTAGTGGGGTGGGGGCTTTCGCGCTTTCAGTGCTCTCGCCAGGAGCGCCAGGATCTAGAGACGGTGGGACTAGCCGCGCTCCATCGTTCTGTCCAGCGCTTTAGGCCGGAGGACGGATATGCATTTGCCACCTATGCTGGGAAAGTCATACTGGTGGCCTTGGCGGAAGAGCTTCGAGGACTTCGTTCGGTGCGCCGCCTTAGGAATCCCAACAGCGCAAACCAGGAGGGGGTTGCCTGCCTATCTTTACACCAGCAGCTCGCGGGGGCTGACTCATCTGAGCTGCTCGCAGTTGTCGCTGATCGAAACAGTGTAGATGCGCAAGTTGAGGTATCTGCGAAAGAAGACACTGCACTTGCCCGCTCCCTGGTGCGCTCAGCGCTAGAGCAGCTTGAGCCATTACCTAGGCGGGTAGTTGCTCTGTATTTTGGACTTGATTCTGGAGAGCCTCTTACTCTGAGCGCGGTAGGGGAGCAGCTCGGTATTTCGGTGTCGCAGGTGCGCATCCTTGTTGCTAGTGGAAAGAGACAACTAGCGGCGGTGTTGGAGCAGGGTGAGCGCACACGTCGATGCCTTGAAGCGCTTGAGGTAGGGCAGGATAGAGAGAGGATAGAGCCCAAGAAAAAAACTACAGAGACGCATAAGGCAACTAAGCAAACGGAGATAACTATGGAGCCGGAGGCAGGGCCACGAATCATCGCAAGAAAAAAAGGTGCTTCGCAGGCCCCGGCGGCGATGCTTGGAGAAAGTGTTCCAGCAGATGCTGTAGCTGAGGAGGCCAAAACGAAGCTACCTGTAGCACCTTCGCCTCTTTTGGTAGAGACGGGGCAAGCAGCCCCAGCTACGGCATTATTGCCGGTTGGAGTTAAGGTCGATGTTGTGGCGAGTATGAAAGCGTTGGTGCGCGCTGTCGATGAGTTGGGCACTGCTCCAAAACTTATCGCTGGTGCGGAGCTTTGGAAGATTACTGAGGAGTATTATCAGAGCCTGCGGAGCGCCCGGATAGCTGGGAGGTCGTCCGAAGAGAGTAGCGGAGTGCCGACTGATCGAGTGCGGCGGAGTAAGGAGCTTGTTGAATCCGTTCACCGCACACTCTATCGCGTATGGCCCCTGGGACATATCGACGAGACTCAAGGGTTTCGGCTGGAAGGCGAGATGCTCCAGATGAAGAAAGATCCCACCGGTACGCATCTGGTTTTGGCGCTGGATGCAACAGTTAAGTATCTGCAGAGCCTGCCGCGTTAGCGGTAACGCTTCTCCGGCGTGTGGACGATCAGAGATCGGGATTAGCCCTGCTGTAAACTCGTGACAAGATAGAGTGCGGCAGATAAATGCTTGCTCTTTGGATGTGCCAGGGCCATGCATGACCTCACCCTCATAAAGCCCCTCGCCTATGGATTGGTCTGCGCGCTTTTTCTGGGGCTTCTTACCAGACGAATAGGGCTGTAGCCCCTCGTGGGATATCGTGTCGCCGGAATGGCGATAGGGACGCACTTCCACAAGGCTTCCCCCTTCGCACGACTACGCCGCTGCTTTGGCGGACAAGACGGCGGACAGGCGAGCGGCGGGGGGAGCGCGACCATCTTGGTCGCAAGTGCGCGAGGAGCGCGGGCGTCCCGCCCGCAATTGCTAGCAGGTGAAACATGCAGCTTAAAATACGGTGATGGGCGCCGAGGAGGAGCGCGACCGTCCCGGTCGCAATTGTCGGCAGTGCCGATCCAGAGCAACCAAGTCCACAATGCACGCCGAGCAGTGACTTGCATTCACATCTTTCACTTGCAGGCAATTGCGGGCAAGATGCCCGCGCTCCTCGTAAGATTGCGACCAAGATGGTCGCGCTCCGCCGCGCTCCTTGCCTTCTAAGTTTCGATGGTGGCATGCGGGCAATTGATCGTGGGCTCGTTCTACCCCTTTTGCATACGGAGCATGTGTGCAGCTGCAGGT
>JBILUF010000242.1:0-4560 GCA_044371155.1 Bdellovibrionota bacterium | reverse complement strand
TGCCGATACGGTTAGGGCCGTGGTGCTTCGGTCGAGCACCTTGACTCCAAATATCTCTGCAGAGTTTACGATCCGGTTAAATTCGGTTGTAAGAGCGTCGGTTCTATCCTGAAGCTCAAGCCGCTGTGCGCTGGTAAGGGTTTTATCAGTTGCTTGAGTGGCTAGATCACTCATTGCGGTAATGACATCGTTTATCTCGCTAAGAGCAGCCTCCGCTACAGAGAGAAGGGTTGTGCCTTGGGAGACTGACTGGGCGCTCTGTGCTAGCTGGGAGTTCCTGCTCTGTAGCCTTGATGCCAGTGCTAGGCCGACAGCATCCTCAGAGGTGCTGGTTATCCTTTGCCCCGTTGCTAGTTGACTTGATATGGCTTGATTTTGGCGCGAGACCGTTCGCAGCCGCCGAAGGGCAGCGCTAGAGAAGGCGGATGATCCGATGCCTTGGGGCGACATAGATCTTTGAGGCATGGCCCAAGCAGGTAGGGCGTGCCTTTAAAAAGTTTAGGGTACAACCCAGGCGAACGATATCTCCCACGCGAAGGACAGAGCCTAGTTTTCACCTCGCACCACGCTATCTATCCTTCGCCCAAGAGTTACTGTAACGACTCTTAATAGTTATAGAGTTCGACTTGAAATGTTCTATACTTTCCGTTCCGGAGCGAAATTGGCGGATGCCTTCACCTTGGAATCTTTTACTTGGAGTTTTAGTTAGTTGCGCAGGCCTCACCGTAGAGACGGGATACTTATCGACCCCTTGTTCTAGGTTCCTAGCTATACTATTTCGAACCCCCTTTCCCCGCATTCGCAAGTATATTTATATAGTTACAACGCTTGATATGCTCCTTTCGCGTGAACTGTGCCGATAAAGATACACCTACAGATTTTCTGTAGATTGTTCTCCCGGCCATATTCTAGCCTTGGGTCATTTTTCGCCAGAGGTATAGCGCACCAGAGCTCTCCCTAAATCGCTCATCGACAGCATCCCTGCGGGGGTAGGCATGAAGCTATCATCTCCTTGCCATGCGGCTATCACCGGCGTGCTGGTGTGAGTGCCAGTGGCCCAAACAACCCCCAGAAAAGGAGCTAACTCACGAGCGACCGCAGCACTGAAGCGATTAGTGGCGTTTGGATGGAAGGCACTATACGCACACAGATCGGTCCACTCCCGAACATTAAGGTCCTCAATTGTCTCTTCGAAGAAGGGATTCGGCGCTTGTTCGAGGATTCGCTGGGCGGACTCTGTACTTATCTGCACCCCTGTTAACTTTGATATCTCGGCTACTAGTCGCTGGGTTGTTTGCTGCCCAATTGGCAACTTTGGCCACCTTTGACCAAGACTACGTAGAGTCCCCCTTTGGTTCGCAAGCTGGCTTAGCACCCGAGGTGCAACGAAGTTGTAGCGGGGCTTAAAGCTGGCGCCCCGATGGAGCGTCCCCGGAAATGGTTTCGGTGAGGGAACATTCTCAAGGTGGTAGCTAAATCCAAACCCTCCGGTCTCGTGGTCGGCGGTGACTAATAGGAATGTATCCTGTCGGCCCTTCATCCAGTCAAGAATTACCCCCAGTGCTCGATCTGCTCGTTGCATCTCCGCTAATAGCCATCCTGCATCATTAGCGTGCCCTGCCCAATCGATCTGGCCCGCTTCAACCACGAGAAAGAATCCATCGCTATCCTCCTCCAGTAAGCGAAGTGCATGATGCGTCATTGCTTCAAGCGTGGGCTGCGTAGACCCCTGACCCTTTGACTGAATCGCATCCTCCATCCCCGACGCAGCGAAGAGTCCTAGCACTCTTGGCCCCTTGACCTTTGCAAGAGTGGCCGTCGAATGAACCACCTTAAAGCCGGATTGAGAGGCCGCATCTAACAGATTTACGGTATCCTGACGGTAAGAGGTAAAGGGAAAAGGAACCGCTGTCGCCGCGGTGGTTGCTTTTGGAACAAAATGACGAAGCCCTCCAGAGAGCGCCACGGACACCGGGCTCGTTATCAGTTGCTGAGCGATCGTATTCTCATCAGATCGATGGGTGACCTTTGCGAAGAAGGCGGCCGGGGTGGCGTGAGTTATTCGGGTATCAGAAACGAGCCCAGTGCTCTTACCGTGGGAGGCGGCAATCTCTAGGGCGGTTTTTACAGAGGCACCGGAGGCATCAATACCGACAGCCTCTGGAAGCACATCGGCCCCCGCTGCAAGCTCTGTTGCGGAGCATGCGGAGTCTATGACCAGTGCTTGATGGGGGATAGGCTGAATAAGAGCGATTCGACCATCGTTCATGGTGCGTTGAAGTGCGCTACCTGTATGGGGCCGACCTGTCTGAGTGTAGTGATTGGCGAGATAGAGTAACCCAAGCTGCTGCGGCCCCATACCATCCCCGATAAAAATGATGGTGTTCTTTTTTTGCGCGACTAATAGCTGTGGTGTGAGCGCTGTAAAAAGAGTGGCGACAGCAATTACAACATGCTTCATTACTTACTCCCGTTAGGGTTATACGCAGAGGATGATATCGTAGATTTCACACCCCTTTAAGATATAGCGCTCCGCCAGCTCGTTAAAGGGTATCAGTGAGGCTTTCTGCCGATAAAATAAAAGTAAGGAGCGGCGAGCCCAACATACGGCAGGCGATGCATACCTTCCTCGATAGCTATCTGGTCGAGATGGGATCTAAGCCACGGAAGTACATCGCTGCGGAGCATGACATCGTCCCGCGCAAACCACAGGGGTAACAGTGACCGGGTTGCCCAGCTGTGTTGAACAAGTCCATCTGCAGCGCGAGTCCGTGATACATAGAAGTCAATAATGGCTAGAGTTCCTCCTGGACGAAGCAGATTAACGGCATGTTCTAGCGCCTCAATCCAGTCCGGTACCATGCTGAGTGAATAGCAGAAGGTCACTAGGTCAGCGTGCGAGTCTTCTATTGAGACAGCGCTGATATCACACTCCTGCACCTCCACCGATTTATACTGTGGCAAGCTGGATCGCTGCCGCGCAATTTTAAGGAGCGAAGGGCATAGATCTACGAGTAAGGCCCGGTCATACTTGGCGGCAGACTGCTGCATGAACTCCAGACATTCCCCAGTTCCACACCCCATATCGACCCACAATCCGGCGCACCCTGCGACCTGGCGAAAGAATTCAGCTCGTGACGGTAGTAGCCTCTTTCGGAAGTTATCGTAGCCCTCGGCCTGGCCACGATAGAAATTTTCGAGCCTTTCAGCCTGAGTTGCCCCGCGTCCAGATCCTAAAATTATACGGGAGAGAATCCTGAAATTCGCAGCGATAGTCATGCCTCACTAACCTCCGCAGAGGTTAGCTATGTAGAAGCTACCATAGGTGCGTACTCGGTCGTGTTTGTGAAGCTCAGCGGCTACTGCAGAGTGATATCTTAAGATGTCACCCAGCCGCTTCTTGCTCCCTTCGACTGCTATAGTTAGGTCGTCAACATAATCGACACGGACACCACCACTACGCCAGATGACCCGAGCATCGGGGGTGGCATGATCGACGAGAGCTTGCCACTCCTCGACTAGTAGCTCTTTATACATCTGACTCATCCAGTCCATATGATCAAGCAAGACAAATCGAGAGAACGTCCCGTTAGTTCTTTGCAGGAACTCAAGCAGCGATGCTGTATGTTGTCTGATTGATGCGCGTGCGTGCGTCTTGAGGAGTAAGAAATTATCCTCTTTAAGATACTCTGGGCAGCACTCCGAGGTATACTCGCCTGTTAGGTAGACACGATAGAAATAGTTGTCCCATATCGGCTGATTACAGAAAACATCGTCAAGGGCCTGCTCAATGAAGGAGCTAACACCGCTGCCAAAAGTCTCCTCTAGTTGCCTCCGTTGCGCCGCAGGTACCCCAACCATCGCGAGGGCCAGATCGGTGCGCAGAAACCATTGTAGAAAACGCCCCCAAAATCGGGGCTTAAGTTCGGTGGTGTAAATTTCCTGTTGTTCCTCGAGTGTACGAGCAGCTAGGAGGTGATTGATCTGTTCACGCACCCTTGCAACGTGGTCAATATACAGGTTGATTACCTTCGCGAATAATCCAGAGGAGCCCCGAAAATAAAAGCTTTCTCGTGCAGAGCTACCCTCAAAAAGGTGCAGGTGCTGATCCCAATACAGCCGTGCGCCTTCGCTAAGACGCGGTCGAAGCTCTCGGGGATACACTGTTCGTATGTTGGCCAATCGGCCTGTGCCAAAAAGTTGAAAAAACTGCGGGAAATCGAGCGCTTCGATGGCAGCGAGCTTCAGCTCAAGAAGGTCATTCTGGCGATGATTCATATCGACGCAATCGATTGAACGTACCCCTTCGATTATGTAATCGAGGGCGTTACAGCCAGCGGAGGTTATCATCACGATGCGATCGTCGGCCGAGAGCTGGAGCGCCTGCCTATCGAGGCGAGGATCCTCCCAGCAGGTATTGTAGACAAGATGGTTGCGATGAATGAACCCAAAAAGCCAAGCGGAGAGCGAGGTAGAAAGCATCATTCCTTCCCTATAATTAAATCCCCTCAGTAGTAGAGGATCTGGGGTGCCTGAGATCAAATGAGGATTCAGTGAGAA
>JBILUF010000241.1:0-4565 GCA_044371155.1 Bdellovibrionota bacterium | reverse complement strand
CTCTCCATAACCTTCCAATGAGTAACCGCATGCTTGCCGCCTGTTGCAAGCACCGCCATCTGCAATCGGCGCTTGGGGTCTCTTCCAAGCTGTGTTGTAATCGTGCCTGCATCGGCGCGTGAGATCTCCGATTTCCCACGCGGCGTGGTGTATACCAGCGCCAGATACTCACGGGAGGTGGTCTTTCCCGCAAACTGCCGACTCAGCGCGGCATGCGCCTGCACTGTTTTGGCGATCACCACTATACCAGTGGTGTCCATATCAAGCCGATGCACTATCCCAGGGCGAATACCGCGCTCCCGCTCCTTAGGTGAAAGGTGCCCCACTACGGCATGCACCACCGTGTCTGCGGTGCGACCCGCGCCAGGATGCATACTTACGGCAGCAGGCTTGTTGATAACCATCAGATGATCATCTTGAAAGAGGATCTGAAGCTCCCTCCCACTGGGTGTTATCTCAGTCACTTGTGGTTCCGGCACCAGAATCCGAACAATGGAGCCAGGCTGCACGAGCCATCCTGGCTTATCGCGGCGTTTCCCGTCGACATCCACCTGCCCAGCTTCAATCCAGCGCTGCAGCTGAGAGCGGGAATACCCGGCAAGATCCGCATGGGGCGCAACCGCCTGCGACACGACCCTATCCAGGCGCTGCGCCGAGTCTGCCTGCATATGAAACTCGATCGTATGTGTCAGCACGCTAAAATCTCTCTGGCTTTTTCGATATCGTTCGCGATCTGAGCGGTGAGCTCTGAAACGTCGGCAAACTTCCGCTCATCGCGAAGCTTATTTACTAACCCTACCTCAATCCGCTTCCCGTATAGATCCCCTGAATAATCCAGAAGGTGAGACTCTATCGTCACCACTCCATCAGCACTAACTGTGGGACGCACCCCCACATTCGTCACCGCAGGATACTTCTGCCCATCTGGCAGGCGCACCCACGACGCATACACTCCATGCCGAGGGATTACCTGCCGAGGGGATCTGATATTCGCTGTTGGCACTCCAATGGCTCTTCCCCGCGCCGCGCCAGCGCACACCCGCCCCTCTAGCGCGTATGGCCGGCCTAGAAGCTGCCACGCCACCTGCACTTCCCCAGCCTCTAACAACGCCCGGATCCGCCGCGAGCTCACCCGTTCACCTAACTCCTCTTTGAAGCTCACCTCTGACACGGCTAGCCCAGCATGGGTCAGATACTCCGCGATAAACTCCTTACTCCCCTCCCTATTACGGCCCAGCGCAGTATCGGGGCCCAAGACGGCACACTGCGCACCCAGCCCCCTAATGACATACCGGTCGAGGAACTCCGCTGCGGAGAGTCTGGCAAGCGCAGGGGTGAAATGTAACAGCAAAAATTTTTCTACTCCCCACTCCTTTAGTATCGAGACCTTCTGGTGAAGCGGGGTTATCTGGGGAATTGCCTGCGCCCTTCCCAGCACCACACTAGGGTGAGGATAGAATGACACGATGACCGCAGTCCCGGACTGTTGGCCGGGCTGCTCTTTTCCCCGCACCATCGCAACTAAACGGTCGATAACTTCTCTATGCCCAAGATGGAGCCCATCGAAGTTCCCGATTGTCACCCCTACCGGGCCAGTGGAGCGGCTCTCACGCGACAGCCCCTGGCTATCTGCACCAGCCGAGTAGCGAACAATCTTTACGGCACCGCTCACGCCTTCCTTATAAATCCTTGAGCCGTTCCTTTGCACGAGCAGCTTCGGCGGTCTTGGGGAAGTCGGCTATAAGTTTTTTGAGGGTCAAAGACGCTGTCTTTTTATCCCCCAACCGGATCAAAACCGAGGCTTGGCGCAACAGCGCTAGAGGCGTGCGGCGATACTTTGGGTAGCGGGTAATAATCTCAGCGTAGTGTTTCACCGCCTTTTCATTCTGGTTGGCTCCCTCGTCTGCCACCGATAACCAAAAGAGCATCATCGGCGCTGCCTGAGTGCCATAGACACTATCCAGACTCTCTTCAAGGAGCCCCTGAGCAACAGAGAATTGCCCCTCACGGATATTCTGCAGCGCACTTTCAAACTTCACCCCTACTTCCTGAGGAAGTTCTGCTGCACGTCTCTGATCCTCATCAAGGGCGTCGGCGGGGACGATTGCTGGTGGTGGCACGCGAGTTTTGAGTGCATTCAGATCCTGCCTCACCGCATTCAGGTCTGAGCCGAGCCCAGCTTTCTGACTATGCTCAAGCTCATCGAGCCTCCCTGAGAGCTGTCGCACATCACTCTTAATAGTTCCAAGATCGGCGAACTGCTCGGCCTGGCTGCTGCGCAGATCTGCGAGGCTGGCCGAGAGCCTGTCCACGTCAGACTGGAGCTGAGCAACGTTAGCGCAGCCTGAAACGCCCACCGTCACAAGACCCACCAGAACACCTCGTACAACTTTCGAATTCGCCATCGAAGGTATGCCCCTAAAAGATTTAAATCCCTCCGCAGGAACCGCTCCTTGAGTGATCGATCACCCACTGCTGTCGCAGCATCCCTGCCCCATCCAGGTCAATGTAACGCACAGGAGCTAAAAAACAAAAGAGGGACCGAAGTCCCTCTTTTGTAGCGCACGGGGCATCCCCCGTTCATCTTCAGCTTCTGGCTAATTACTTACCAGAAACCTTGAAGTGGGCCCGACGATTCTTCGCCCAAGCAGCCTCGTTGTGAGCTGGATCCAACGGCACGTTCTCGCCGTAGCTCATGGTGCTCACCCGACCAGCAGAGATACCCAAGGTCTTTAGGTACTCAGCACCAGCGTGTGCACGCTTTGCGCCAAGCGCCATGTTGTACTCATTGGTGCCGCGCTCATCGCAATGACCCTCAACCTGCACAGAGGTGCCAGGGTTGCTCTTTAGCCACTCAGCATTCTTCGCCAAGGTATCCTTTGAGACAGCCGTGAGGTCATATCGGTCAAAGGCAAAGTTAACATCAGCAAGTGGGCCACCAGCATTAGCTACTGGAATATTGTCCCCATCTCCTACTCTCTTCGTCCGGCAGGCGCAGCCTGTAACCGCAACGGCCAGAAATCCCACCAAAAGTACTCGAACCAATTTCATATGCATCTCCTTACGCGGACCTGCCGCAACCAAAAATTCCAAGGCCCTCGCCCCACCACACCAGAAAGTCTCGTCCCCGGGTGTGTCGTCTTATCACAAACTCACCCCAAACAAGCGCGACCCTCATCACATGCGCAAAAAGCATGTGCGTCGATGACAGAAGCCTTTTCGGACCACCCCTGGGACACATAAAGCCTCGCGCGAGTTGCCTCCGCGACGGCCCACGTCGTTTCCTACTGCTTGCGTGCGAGCTTAGTTAGAACACCAAGCCAACCCGAAAAGCACCGGAAGTCCGTACTCTTAACCCCTGGGATGCCGTCATTACTAAACTATTGGGGAATTTGCTGCAATCCTTGATTGCGGTTTCAAGAGATAAATCTTGGGCGATTCAATAGGCTATGACTCAGCACGAGCTAAAACCCAATTTAAATGCTTTTAAGCCTTGGTTTACCTCTTTGTCCCCCAGAACCACCGTTAACAGCGATGGGAGGATACTGAGGTTACTCCTCCACAGGCCCCCAGGCCGGCTCACTATCCCCTCCCCGGCTGCGATAGAGCTCCTTCATCCCGCTGCCGTCACTACGCATGAGCGAGAGGCCAAAATTCCCAGCACCGTGCCCATAGGTGGTCGAGTAGACGATATACCGACCGTCTGGAGAGAACTCTGGGTCCTCATTGTCCCCGCTAGAGGTGAGCTGCAAGGCTGCTGATCCATCAGGGTTCATGGTAAAGATCTGAAAGCCGATATCAGCTCGGCAAACAAAAACAATCCTGTCTCCCTTGGGTGACCATGAGGGCGAAGTGCAGTAGCTGGAGCTGACGAAGCTTATACGCTGGGGATTTGCTCCATCAGCGCCCATCACATAAATCTGGGGCCCCCCACCTCGGTTCGATACAAAAGCAATCCGTGCCCCATCCGGCGAGTAGGTTGGCGAGACGTCGATTGAGCCGTTTGAAGGGGTGAGCTTTCGCAGAATCGTCCCATCCATGCCGAGCATCACGAGATCTGAATCGTCCCCCTGACTTCTAGACACGAGGATTGACCTTCCATCTGGCGTAAATTTGGGGCCAATCTCCATCGCGGGGCCGCGGGTAATTTGGGTAACCCGGCGCGAGTCCACATTGATCATAAAAAGATCTGGCAGACGGTTGCGAAAGGTTGTGTAGAGAAGATTCTTGCCAGCGGCATCCCAGGCAGCGCCCATGGCTAAGCCCTTATCATCGGTGAGCTGGCGCACCTGCGAGCCATCCATGTCCATCACAAAAAGCTCTTTGAAGCGGCCGATTTTTGAGGTGAAAGCTATACGGGTGCCAAAAATACCTGCCTCTCCCGTAAAGAACTTCATGATCTCATTTGCAAAGCGATGCGCAATCTTGCGGGCCTGGCCGAGCTCGCCCACATACTCCTTGCCCAACACCACTCTCTGACGCTGTACATCATGCAAAAAGAGCTGCGCTCGAATCTGCCCACCTTGCTCTGTGATGATTCCGCGCACCAGACCCTCTGCGCCGAT
>JBILUF010000387.1:0-2708 GCA_044371155.1 Bdellovibrionota bacterium | reverse complement strand
GATCCACTAAGGTGATTCAAGGCTGGCGGCGCCGCTAAACTGAAATGTGGCGCCGTCTGTGAAATAGCAGAGATACATTCCTGCTGATTGTCGCCCCTGGCGACTGGCTTTCCCGAGCCAGTCGCCATTCTTATCTCATCAGCTTCGTGGATCTATTCTTTGCCGTGTATAGCTTCATGGCGGTGAATAGCTTAAGGAGGGCTAGCGCCGCAGGCTATCACTGTAGTGGCACCACCAGTATCGGACGCTCTGCGTTCCGGAGTACCCGCTCTGCCACCGCACCGATAAGATTCGCGCGAGGGCCGCCACCATGGGTGCCCATAACGATAAGGTCCGCTCCAACGGTGTCGGCGTAGGCAACGATTGAGCTAGAGACCGAGAAGGTACGCTCTAGAAGTTTGTGGTGACAGGTGGAGAGGTCAATTTGGCGCGCGACCTCTTCAAGCCTATGAGTAAGTCCCGCCTCATACCGAGCCTGGATACCTTCCGTGTCCGAGGGCATCGGCACCCCTGGGGTATATAAAAGCTCCGGCGCAAAGAGCCGCTCTATGGCATGCACCACGATGAGCTCTGCTCCTGTTGTAAGGCTCTCGTATCGAGCAATCGGCATTGCAGCCGCAGAGGTCGCTGAGAAATCGGTGGCGAATAGAATTCGCTTGTACGGCAGCGCAAGCGGCTGCTTTGCTGCAGATGGCGGCACTACCAGCACCGGACACACACCGATGCGAAGCACCCGCTCTACCACACTACCCAACACTGCTCGGGCCAGCATGCCATGCCCATAGCGAGCAGCCACTAAAAGCGCGATTCCCTGTTGCTGCGCAAATTCACAGATACTCTGCGCCACCCCCTCCCCCATATCAATGACTGCCGGATGAGCGGGCACTCCATCAAAATGCTTCTGCACCAGGAGGGTCGAGGCGGCCAGCGCCTCGCTACGGCTGCGCGTTTTGAGGTGCTCTATCCGCTCCTCCGAGGGAAGGTATTCCCTCAAAAGGCCGGCAAACTCGATGCCGCGTTGCACATAGAGTAGCGTCACCTCCCCCCCGGCTCTACGCGCCTCATCTTTGGCGTAGCTAAATGCCACCTCCGAGACCTTTGAGAAGTCAGTGGTGACTAGGATTTTTCTGAAAAACTGCTGCCTCTCGTGCGCCATCAGTATCCCTCCTTAGTGCAGCAAAGTCTCGATGGGAGTCCGACGACTCCGCAGTTGGTGCGATAGCGAGAGCCCCTCACCGGAGCGATCACTCAAACGGCTTGCAGCCCTCGGCCCAAGGGCTTTTAAGGCAACAAGCCTTAGCCGCGGCGGTGCCACCACTACTAGCTCCTGAAATGCATCATGAGCCGCTGCAGCCTCAAGCACGACACCTAGAGACTCAAGAAATCGGCGCACTCCAGCTTGACGTGCCCCGTGCGCCACAAGACGGAGCGTTCCTACCTTTGAAGAGATGGTGGATGGCTCTAACTCCTGGCGCCTTGGGACTCGCTGTCGATACCGCACCAGTTCAACCGAGCGCTCGGTAAGACAGTTCCAGTCACACAGGGATACCCCGCGGTTAGTAGCGATAACTAGCCATGCTCTCATGATAGCTCCGGCATTATTGGCTCACCTGCGTGCCAACAAAGTGGGAAGACTAATAGGTAGAGAGCAACCTCTGTGCCCTCGCTTAAAGGCCGCGATGGAGCCCCGCTCCAAAAGCCACAGTAGCCCCGCTACAATCGCCGCCCTAAAATGTAGCCCCGCACCAAAGGCCGCCGTAACTATCTGAATTCACCACCCCTACTCCATAAAATCGGCGTTACTGGACCCCGTAGGAGCCATTAACGACACCTTATGGCACCCTTAGTCGGGGAGTTATGTGAACTTAACGGCCAGTTAAGCGCTGTTTAGAGGCCTCTTATCAGCGGCTGAACTGATTGTTAACGATACTCAGGGCCTGCTAGATGCCTCCCTCGGTTTAAGGCCATCGATAACCCTTTGATTGGATTAGTTGGTGGGGATGGCTGGTGCCCGGAGGGTGCGGCGCTCTAGAGGGCTAAAGCTCCTCTCGGGCGCAGCCGAGGTTAAGAGCGAGGGATTATAGCTTTAGAGAGGGACCGATGGCTCGGTATCATGGGATCGCTACGCTTTGTTTCTTTCTCATGCTGTTCGTGGCGCCGGCTAGAGCACAGGTGTTGCCCATGATCCCGACCCCAACTATCGCTCCACCGGCTCCGCAAGAAATGTCCTGCGGCTCTCAAGCTAGAGCCTGCCCAAATCATCAACCTGAAACCTCTACCGTTTTAACCCTAAGCCGTGAGGTCGCTGAACGCGGGGAGAACTGCTGTGCCACAGCAAAGGCCTCCTGCGCGGAACATCTAAAGTCTCGGGTGGAGGAGTTTATCCCTAAGGCAAAGTGCTCATGGTGCTTCAAGGGAGGATGCAAGCCAACCCTAACCTGGCCAGATAAGTGGTGGGAGCTATCCGAAAATGAGCGGTATGGATTTGGCACCGCTACAGCGCAATCAATAGTGATAACTTCTTGTGAGGTGCTACGTGAAGACTCCTGGGATGGAGTCACTTGTACAGCCACCTGTAAACTGCACCCTGACTTTTTGGCTAATTCCAGCAACTGCCCGACGATTGGCTGCTCAACCTGCGGAACACCGAAAAATGAATCAGCTGCTGCTACACAGGAGTTTTAGCACCATGAGTATCGGGGCTAGGC
>JBILUF010000011.1:0-14912 GCA_044371155.1 Bdellovibrionota bacterium | reverse complement strand
GTGACCGTATTGACCACGTCCACCGGTCTGCTTGATGTACTTTCCTTCCATCTCGCAACCACCGGTGATGGTCTCGCGGTAGGCCACCTGAGGCTTACCCAAACTGGCGTCTACACTGAACTCACGCAGCAAACGCTCACGGATGATATCAAGGTGTAGCTCACCCATTCCCGACATGATGGTCTGCCCTGACTCCTGGTCGACAGATACCTTCAATGATGGATCCTCCTTCGCAAGCTTCATCAACGATAGACCCATCTTCTCTTCGTCGGCACGAGTCTTCGGCTCGATCGCTACACTGATTACGGGGTCTGGGGCATAGATACTCTCAAGCAAAACCGGATTGGTCTCATCAGCGAGCGTGTCGCCAGTGATGGCCTCTTTCAAACCCACCGCCGCTCCGATATCTCCGGCCTTGATCTCTTTGACCTCTTCCCGCTTGTCGGCGTGAACACGCAGCAATCGACCGATACGCTCGCGCTTGTCACGAGTGGTGTTAAGCACCGACTCACCTGACTTCAGCGTTCCCGAATACACACGAAGGAATGTCAACACGCCCACATACGGGTCGGTGATGATCTTAAACGCAATAGCTGACACTGGCTCATTTGGATCAGCCTTACGCTCAACATTCGGCTCATCCTCGCGCTCGCGCTTCACCTCTGGGTTGAACCCCATCACTGAAGGTACATCCAATGGCGATGGTAAATACTCAATAACAGCATCCAATAGCGCCTGCACACCTTTATTTTTGAAGGCACTTCCGCACAGTGCTGGGAAGATCTTCATCTCAATGGTGGCCTTGCGAATTGCCTTTTTGATCTCCTCTACTGAGATCTCTTCACCACCAAGATACTTCTCCATGAGTTTCTCGTCAGTGTCGGCAAGCGCCTCGAGCATGAATTCACGAGCCTTCGCGGCATCATCTGCCATCTCGGCTGGAATATCGACGATCTCGAACTTCTGACCTTTACTGGCCTCATCGTAGATGATTCCCTTCATCTGCACGAGATCGACCATTCCTTTGAAATTGCTCTCTGCTCCAATAGGCATGTGCAGCGGCACAACATTGGCTCCGAGACGCTCACGAATAGTACCTACTGAGTAGTTAAAATCCGCACCGATACGATCCATCTTGTTTACAAAACAGATTCTCGGCACCTTAAATTTGTTACCCTGGCGCCATACCGTCTCAGACTGCGGCTCTACGCCGTTTACGCCGTCAAACACAGCGCAGGCGCCGTCGAGCACACGCAAGCTGCGCTCCACCTCGATAGTGAAATCAACGTGTCCTGGAGTGTCGATGATGTTGATTTGATGCTCTGGGAACTGACGGGCTGAACCGGTCCAGAAACATGTAGTAGCGGCGGAAGTAATGGTGATTCCGCGCTCCTGCTCAAGCTCCATGTAATCCATGGTAGCTGCACCCTCGTGCACCTCACCGATCTTATAGTTTATCCCGGTGTAGTAAAGGATGCGCTCGGTGGTGGTCGTTTTACCGGCGTCGATGTGTGCCATGATGCCGATATTGCGAATCTTGCCTAGGTCGTACTTAAAAGCCACGATGTTCTCGTCCCTATCTTTAAAACACTTCCGTTACTGCTTCTCGTTGCCCTGGGTCCCCCAATTCAGGGGATCCCTAATTCAGGGTTTCCTAATTTAAAGGACCTTATTCCCTGCTCTATTACCACTTAAAGTGAGCAAACGCCTTATTGGCCTCAGCCATTCTGTGGGTATCTTCACGCTTCTTGATCGCTCCGCCCCTGTTCTGCACTGCATCTAGCAGTTCGCCGGCGATACGATCGGCAAGACTTCGCTCGGTGCGCTCTCTGGTTGCGGCCACAAGCCAACGGAGCGCCAGCGACTGAGAACGATCAACAGGCACCTCAGTTGGAATCTGGTAGTTTGCACCACCAACACGTCGTGAGCGCACCTCTACCATTGGGCGCACATTCTGTACCGCCTTGTGGAAGAGCTCGATTGGGTTCTCGTTGGACTTCTTCTGCATCGCATCAAATGCGGCATACATAGCCTTCTCGGCTACAGCCTTCTTTCCGTGGTGCATGATCACGTTCACAAACCGGGTGACTGTAACATCTCCGAACTTCGGATCTGGTAGCACCACTCTTTTATAGTCCCGCTTCTTTCGTGCCATGACTTTCTATCCCTATCTGATTTCCCAATATCGCTATTTGTCTCTATCCGTGATTCCTTACCTGCAGCCCTCGACTACTTCGGCCGCTTCGCGCCGTACTTGGAACGGCTCTGCTTGCGATCCGCCACGCCATGGGCCTCAAGTTTTCCGCGCACAATGTGATAACGCACGCCCGGAAGATCCTTCACACGACCTCCGCGAATCAGCACCACCGAGTGCTCCTGCAGGTTGTGTCCCACGCCTGGGATATATGAGGTTACCTCCATGCCAGTGGTGAGTCGCACACGGGCCACCTTACGCAAAGCTGAGTTCGGCTTCTTCGGAGTCTGAGTATATACGCGGGTGCAAACCCCACGCTTTTGCGGGCACTCCAGGAGAGCTGGGGATTTGCTCTTCTGCCTCTTACTGCGACGACGACTACGAACAAGTTGATTGATTGTTGGCATACGCGTTTTGTCTTTTACCTACTAAATCAGTTCCCTAACTAAATCATCGATGTGCAGCCCGGCCCTCTAGCACGCCTGCTGGTTATCTCTAAAGCTCCATCCGCTTTTCTGGAACCGAATCCAGACTCACAAAGCATCAAAAACAACAGGACTCTAGATCAAGACCAACACCCCCAAGCACAGAACGCATCGCGCAAAACGACGTGCGCAGAACGACATGCACAGAGCGTCGACGTCAGGACAAATCCCACGCCCGGGTTAATAAACCCCGCCCTGCCCCAAAACGGTTTTCCGTTTGGGGACACGCAGTATCATAGGCTACTTAAAATCAGTCGCCGGCTCTACAAGGTAGGCTGGCTCTGCAATTTAGTGGAACGCCGTGCTTCGCTTATCAAGCACTCCGCCCCGCTAATTAAAGGCCTCTGGTCTGCATACAATACGGAAGAGAGTCTTCACGAGATGGGTACTTCTCCAGATAGAAGCCTTGCATCTCCCGCTATACCCTACGCACCGACGCGACCAACAAAAAACTCCGAAAAAACCAATGTTTTTAGAGTATTTCTTGTCTTAAACGCTAGTACGTGTTGGGTAACGGCCAACCCTCCTGCACTGAGGAGGACGGTTAACTATCATGCAACTGCAAGATATGTCAACAAAACCGCCTCCGAAACCAGGCCCACAACCGTGGAACAAACGGAATTTTGCAGAAATATTGCAACCTTTGCGAAGTTACCCCAACCTGTGCTAGGGTACGGACGTTAATTGTCCCGCTTGAAGTCCTTGTAGCTCGAGTTTTTTGCGCATGAAGACCTCTAGGGGGCCCTAGGATAAATTGGAGTTAGCATGGGTAAAAAACTGTACGTAGGGAACCTTTCGTTCTCGGTTGATGACGCCTCACTCCACACCTTGTTTTCAGGTGTGGGCGCTGTGGAGTCAGCAAAGGTAATTAAGGATCGTGATTCTGGCCGCAGCAAGGGCTTCGGGTTCGTCGAGATGGCGAATGAGGATGACGCAATGCGCGCCATCACCGAGCTAAATGGCAAGGAGTACCTTGGTCGTCAGGTCAATGTCTCCGAGGCTCGTCCGCAAGCTCCCCGCGAGGGCGGCTTCGGCGGTGGCGGTGGCGGTGGATTCCGTGGCGGCGGTGGTCGCGGCGGACCTCGTCCTGGAAGATAATAGTCCTGGAAGATAATAGTCCTGGAAGATAATAGTCCTGGAAGATAGTAGTCCCGGACTATAAATGCTTCACACTGTTCTGCATAATTATTATGCAGATTAGCTGAACGGTTCTCGGTAAACTCTGTTGTGGTTGGGCCCAGGTCCGCTAGCATCAGAGCTACTAAGATAGTTAAGCCAGTAAGAGCAAAAGAGCCCGTGTTGCAATTTGCAAATAGCAAACTGCAATACGGGTTTTTTATTAGCCTCTATGAGTAGCTATCAAACGGAAAGCTTGAAACAGATCTCTGCGGGTCTCAAGCTAGCAAGAAGGCTCCTCGCACTGATCCTCGATATCCTCCAACCTACCCTGCAAGGCCTCAATCACATCGATGATACCCCCTACAGTCTCAGTAAGGGGTACCTGGAATGATTGCGCCTCTAACACGGCGCGGTTGACCTCACGGATAGAAGCGACTAAGCCACGCTGTTTTCCCAGAAACTGGTTAAGCCGCACTGCCCGCTCCCCCTCCGGGATAGTTGGATCGTTAAGCACCTCAAAAGCTATCTCCATTGCATAGGACTGCTGATGCAAGAGCTCTGACACCTGTTCGGTGAGTTCGGCTGTGCGCTGCGCGGCCGCCCGAGTCGAGGCAATAGCATCTCGCAGACCGTGCGATGATGACTCAAGCTGCTCCACCATTGGCTCTCCCTCGACAGAGCAAAGCCGCGCCTGACCGGGGGCACGCAGCGCACTCAGCGCATGAGCTAGCCCACCGATCCGCTGATATATCTCCGAGCTCTCTTTGACCCCCAGCCCACGGAGCCCCACATCTATCGCCTGGGCTACACCAGTGCGTAGGCCATCGAATAAGATCCGCAGCGAATCTTGCGCAAGTTCGCGGCGGGCCTCCATGATACGCACCACCCCAGTGACCGTTGGCCTTGCACGATCAAGCGCAGCGCCACCCTGCTCATTAGCTCTACTATCTGACATTCTGAGATTCTCCTGCTACTCACCACCCTCGGGGGCGAACACTATCCACTCACGTTGCGGTCTGGTTCACCTTCCCGTCTGGGAGATATCGACAGCTTTAGCGGTATCGTTAGCAACCGGGTGGATATTTTTTTTGGACACGGATCAGCAAGCGGAAATTCAAGGTTGCCGCTAGCGCACCCTAAAAGATCCGTCCTAGCGACTGGTATGGGTTTGGCTGAGGCTAATACCAAAAGCTCCTAGATCTTCCCTAGGCAAAACCCCTAGCTTGAATGTTGCACGAACGTGAGGCATTCGGGCTAGGGAGTAGACGGATGCGCTTGTGAATCCAGGGTATTGGTGACGGTTTTAATATCCACGGTTCGTAGAGGTGGCCCAACAAAGGTTGAAAGCGGAGGAAGCTCGCATGAGCCGCTGATCCTCTAAGGATAGATCATGCCGAAGGGTACGAGCTTTATGAAATATAGTGGCTGAGGGGGAGAGGCCTGCGCTGTTGGGGTAACACCACAATATGCCAAGAAAGCACTCCCTGATAAGCCAACGGCACCCTAAGGGGTGCCGTTGGCCTGATAGCATTACGAAGCCAGTGGTGTCTCCGCAACCCAATCGATGAAATACAGGCGGGCGATGGCCTGGTTTAGAGCAAGCCCGCGAGTGACTCCAGCGAAGTCTGACTAATCTTATACTCAGTCTGCTCCGGCACCATCTCCTCCTGGTCAGCTTTTAATTCGCGCTGTCCGTATGACGAGTAGCCCGAGCCTGCTGGGATGAGACGTCCCATCACGACATTTTCCTTTAGACCGCGCAAGGAATCCACCTTTCCGGCAACAGCCGCATCGGTGAGCACCTTCGTGGTCTCCTGGAAGCTTGCAGCTGAGATAAAGGAGTCAGTCGATAGCGAAGCCTTGGTGATTCCAAGGAGCAACGGCTCAAACGATGCCGGCTTACCACCCCTCGCCACCACACGCTGATTCTCTTCGTTAACCCGGAACCGTTCGATATGATCTCCTGGCAAGAATGACGTATCACCACAGTCCGCAATACGCACCCGCTTAATCATCTGGCGGACGATCACCTCGACATGTTTGTCGTTGATCGACACACCCTGAAGCCGGTAGATCTCCTGCACCTCATTTACGAGGTATCCAGCAAGAGCGTTCACCCCTTCAATTCGGAGAATGTCATGCGGGTTCAGCGCACCTTCAGTAATCGCCTCGCCAGCCTTGATGCGGTCCCCTTTCTGAACGGCAATGTGGCGGCTCTTAGAGATTAGATACTCTCTAGCCTCACCTACCTCCGGGGTGACGATAACCTTGCGCTTACCGCGGCTATCCTCACCGAAGTCCACGGTGCCATCGAGATCACTGACCTCGGCTGGCTCCTTGGGCTTACGGGCCTCGAAGAGCTCCACAACACGCGGCAAACCACCGGTGATGTCTTTGGTCTTAGTAGTGGCGCGCTCACGTTTGGCGATAATGTCTCCGGCATCGATGTCGGAGTTGTGCTCAACTGTTACACGCACACCCGCAGGGAGGTTGTACACCCGGCTCTCGCCGTTCTGGCCGTAAACCACGATACGTGGACGCAGGTCGCTGCTCTTTTCCTTCGACTGAATGATCTCACGCTCCACGAATCCGGTGCGCTCATCTGCGCGCTCCTCCATCGTGAACTCGTTGATATCAAGCCACTCGATCCGACCAGCGAGATCGCTCAAGATCGGAATCGAGAACGGATCCCACTCGGCGATAAGCTGCCCGGCCTTAACCTGCGTGCCCTCATCAACCTTCAGACGCGCGCCGTACACCAGCTGGTGGCGCTCCTTCTCACGGCTGTCCTGCGGATCGATAACGAGAACTTCAGCATTGCGGCTCATCACCACACACACGCCATCACGACGCTTAGCAAGACGAGCGTTCTCAAGCTTGATCTTTCCAGGGTAGCGGGTCTCAAGAGATGTCTGCTCTGCTCGTCCAAGTGCGGCTCCTCCGATGTGGAAGGTACGCATCGTAAGCTGAGTTCCTGGCTCTCCGATTGACTGCGCTGCGATAACGCCGATGGCCTCTCCGATGTTCACTAGGTGTCCACGGGCAAGGTCACGACCGTAGCATAGCGCGCACACACCATGCCGAGAGTCACAGCTGAGCACTGAGCGAATCAGCACTCGGTCAAGACCGGCCGAGGAGATAATCTGCGCCCTTTGCTCATCGATCTCCTGGTTACGCTCGACTAAGATATCGTTGGTGATTGGGTCGCGCACATCTTCTGCTGCTACCCTACCCAGAATACGATTAGTGAGGGACTCGATCTCTTCGCCGCCTTCAACAAGCGCAGTGATCTCCATGCCCTCGGAAGTACCACAGTCATACTCCATCACAACGCTATCCTGAGCGACGTCTACCAGACGGCGGGTCAGGTATCCGGAGTTGGCGGTCTTAAGCGCTGTATCGGCTAGACCTTTGCGAGCTCCGTGGGTCGAGATGAAGTACTGCAACACACTCAGACCTTCGCGCAGGTTGGCGCGGATAGGCTGCTCAATAATCGATCCATCCGGCTTAGCCATCAATCCACGCATTCCAGCGAGCTGACGAATCTGCTGGCTGGAACCACGGGCACCTGAATCGGCCATAATATAGATCGGATTAAATGACGGGCCACGCCGAGAGTCCTTGCCGTCAATGCTGCGGAACTCAGCAGACGAGATCTCCTGCATCATATCCTCGGCTACGCGATCACCGACATCAGACCAGATATCGATAACCTTGTTGTAGCGCTCACCGGAGGTGATTAGACCTTCCTGGTACTGACCATCAATTTCAGAGACCTTCTTATCGGCTTCACCGAGCAGGTCCACCTTCGATGGCGGAATCGACATGTCGGCAATACCAATCGAGATACCCGCGATCGTAGCGAAGTAGTATCCGATATCTTTCAAACGATCAGCGAGGATAACAGTGGCTTTGTTACCTGCCACACGGAAGGCCTCGTCGATCAGGTTCGAGATCTCCTTTTTCTTCATCACCTTGTTGAAGTTGTCAAACGGCAAGGTACGCGGGGCAAGATACCACAGCAGCACACGTCCAACCGTAGTATCGCTCTTCTTCCCTTCAATACGCACCTTAATGCGTGCCTGGAGGTTGACCTCCTTGGCGTCCCATGCCAACCACACCTCGTCCGGTGATGAGAAGATCTTCCCTTCGCCCAGTGCAAAAGGACGCTCTCTGGTCATGTAGTAGAGTCCCAACACAATATCCTGGGATGGCACAATGATCGGGCGACCATTGGCAGGGCTCAAGATATTGTTTGTGGACATCATCAACACACGCGACTCGACCTGCGCCTCGACTGAAAGCGGTACATGCACCGCCATCTGATCGCCGTCAAAGTCAGCGTTAAACGCGGTACAGACCAACGGATGAAGCTGGATAGCTTTACCCTCGATCAGTAACGGCTCAAATGCCTGAATTCCTAATCTGTGAAGGGTGGGGGCCCGGTTGAGCAGCACCGGATGCTCCTTGATGACCTCATCAAGGATATCCCATACTACTGACTTCTCCTTCTCCACCATCTTTTTGGCACTCTTGATAGTGGTGACATAGCCACGCTCTTCGAGCTTGTTGTAGATAAACGGCTTAAAGAGCTCCAATGCCATCTTCTTCGGCAATCCGCACTGGTGCAGACGCAGCTCAGGACCGACCACAATCACGGAACGACCGGAGTAGTCCACGCGTTTTCCAAGCAGATTCTGACGGAACCGACCGGTCTTACCTTTGAGCATATCGCTCAGGGACTTGAGCGGACGCTTGTTTGGACCGGTGATAATCCGTCCACGGCGACCGTTGTCGAACAACGCATCGACAGCCTCCTGCAACATCCGCTTCTCGTTGCGGATAATGATATCTGGAGCGCTTAGCTCCATGAGGCGCTTTAAACGATTATTGCGGTTGATAACCCGACGATACAGGTCGTTCAAGTCGCTGGTAGCGAAACGTCCACCATCGAGTGGCACCAACGGACGCAGATCAGGCGGGATCACTGGCACAACGTTCATGATCATCCACTCGGGACGATTGCCGCTGAGCATGAAAGCGGTTAGCACCTTCAATCGCTTTGAGATCTTCTTTCTCTTGGCCTCAGAGGTGACAGTCTTGAGCTCACTGCGGAGCGAAACGCAGAGCTTCTCCACCTCAATCTTTTTGAGCATCTCGAGGATGATGTCCGCACCCATGCCAGCTTTAAAGCGGGTGCCCCACTCCTGCTTGGCTTGGCGGTATTCCTTCTCTGTGAGCAGCTCGCCCAAAGAGAGCTTGGTATCACCTGGATCGCTAACGATGAAGCTCTCAAAGTAAAGCACCTTCTCAAGATCTCGAAGGCTGATATCCAATATTGTGCCGATACGGCTTGGCAAACTCTTTAGAAACCAGATGTGCGCCACAGGGCAGGCCAACTCAATGTGCCCCATGCGCTCACGGCGCACCTTGGACTGGATCACCTCGACGCCGCACTTTTCACATACAACACCACGGTGACGCAGCCGCTTGTACTTGCCGCAGATACACTCATAATCCTTTACGGGGCCGAAGATTTTAGCGCAGAACAGTCCATCGCGCTCTGGCTTGAGCGTACGATAGTTAATCGTCTCTGGCTTGGTGACCTCACCCATCGACCAGCTACGTACCTTGTCAGGGCTGGCGATTGAGATCTTGAGTGCATTGAACTTGATTGGGTTCTTTGGCTTCTCAAACAAGCTAAAAATATCGTCCATCTCTTTTTTCCTCGTGTTCCGTGATCTTCTCGTTCAGTTTCCCGCAGACTACTTCAGCACCGGCGGGGCGCCTCTGCGACCCGCCGGATACCTGCTATGCACTAGCTAGAGCCGGAGGCAGCCCCTGCCCTTCGGCGCCAGAGTCTGACCCTTCCGCGATCTGAGCTCCCTCTTCGACCAGCTCAACATCAAGCCCCAGAGACTGGAGCTCTTTGATCATCACATTAAAGGACTCCGGCAATCCGGGCTCGAGTACATGCTCGCCCTTGACGATCGACTCGTACATTCTGGTTCTGCCAGCGACGTCATCCGACTTCACCGTCAAGAACTCTTGCAACGTGAAGGCAGCACCGTACGCTTCCAATGCCCACACCTCCATCTCTCCGAGTCTCTGTCCTCCGAACTGCGCCTTACCACCGAGCGGCTGCTGGGTGACAAGTGAGTATGGTCCAATCGACCGCGCATGGATCTTATCATCCACAAGATGGTCCAGCTTCAGCATGTACATGACGCCGACAGTAGTGCGCTCAGTGAACGCCTCGCCCGTGCGCCCATCGTACAATTGCACCTTACCGGTCTCATCGTATCCCACCATGTGCAACATCGATCCGATCTCTTTCTCGGTAGCAGCATCGAACACTGGGGATGCAACATGCACTCCTTTGAGCTCCTTGCGAGCTAGACGGAAGATATTCTCATCCGAGAGTCCGTCGATGAATTTCTTCTCGCCCTCTCCAAGAGCCCCCAACAGCAATGTGCGCAGCTTTGATGCTACCTCTTTGCGTTGCTCCTCTGATGCGCTGTGGTTACGTGCTCCGGTATCAGGGTCAATGGCTCTCTCAAGCTCGGTGCGAATTCGACGACCAAACTCTACGGCGGCCCAGCCAAGATGCACCTCAAGGATCTGCCCCACGTTCATACGTGATGGCACACCAAGAGGGTTCAACACTACGTCTACCGGAGTGCCATCGGCCAGATGCGGCATATCCTCGGAGGGCACCACCTTCGACAACACACCTTTGTTGCCATGACGACCAGCAAGCTTATCACCCACCTGCACCTTACGCTTGGTGGCGACAAACACCTTCACCATCTTGATAACACCTGGAGCCAGCTCGTCACCTTCCTTGATTCGCTTGATGCGCTCATTAAGCAATGCGCGCTTATTGTTGATAAGCTGCCCTGTACGCACCACAACGCGGTTGATGATCTCCTGGGTTTTCTCCTCTCCGATCTGGATATCTCGTAGGTACTCAAACGGCACCTCTTTAAGCATCTCCACCGTTATGGTCTCGCCTTTCGCTATTAGCTGCGCGCGCTTGTCATCAACAAGACGTGCAGTGGTCTCTTTACCCACCAACAGCTCGCGGATCTCCTTGAGCGCGGTTTCTCGGATGATGTTAATCTCATCACGATGATCCTGCTCATGACGGGCTACCTCGCGCTTCTCTAGCGCCAAGGAACGCTCGTCTTTCTCCGCACCCTTACGCGAGAAAACCTGCGCAGAAATGATCGTTCCCTCAACGCCTGGCGGCAATCTGAGGGAGGTATCGCGCACCTCTCCGGCCTTCTCGCCGAAGATCGCACGCAATAGCTTCTCTTCTGGGCTTAGCTGAGTCTCGCTCTTGGGAGTAATCTTACCCACCAAGATATCGCCTGGCTTCACCTCGGCTCCGATGCACACGATCCCCGACTCGTCGAGATTCTTAAGCGCTTCCTCACCAACGTTTGGAATGTCGCGGGTAATCTCCTCTTTCCCGAGCTTGGTATCACGAGCGATACACTCGAACTCCTGAATGTGAATCGAGGTAAAGATATCTTTCTTCACCAGATCTTCATTGATGAGGATTGAGTCTTCGAAGTTGTAGCCGTGCCATGGCATGAATGCCACCACCACGTTCTGACCCAGCGCTAGCTCAGCCATGTCGGTGCTCGGCCCGTCGGCGATCACCTCACCAGTCTGCACACGCTCCCCGCTACGCACAATCGGACGCTGATTGATACAGGTGTCCTGATTGGAACGGCGGTACTTCACGAGGTTGTAGATATCCACACCCGTATCAAGCGGATCATCGGTCGTGCGATCAGCCTTGACCACAATTCGCTCAGCATCCACCGAAACGATAGAGCCGGCGCGCTTGGTGACGATTGTAGCGCCGGAATCCCGTGCCACAATTCGTTCCATACCGGTTCCTACCAAAGGCGCCTGGGTCACAAGGCAAGGCACAGCTTGCCGCTGCATGTTCGAACCCATCAGCGCGCGGTTGGCGTCATCGTTCTCAAGGAACGGGATAAGCGAAGCCGCCACCGAAACAATCTGCTTCGGGCTGACGTCCACCTTGGACACATCCGCCGGCTGAGACATTCCGTACTCACCGTTCTTACGAACAGGGATAGCCGGATCAACAAACCGGCCGTTCTTGTCGAGCGGCACCATCGCGGTAGCGATTGATTCACGCTCCTCTTCGAGCGCCGAGAGATACACAATATCGTCAGTCACCCGATGATAGTTATCCACCACGCGGTACGGGGTCTCAAGGAACCCGAACTCATTCACTCGCGCATACACCGCAAGCGAGGAGATCAGACCGATATTTGGACCCTCTGGGGTCTCAATCGGACAGATTCGGCCGTAGTGAGTTGGGTTCACGTCACGCACCTCGAACCCGGCGCGGTCACGGGTTAGTCCACCTGGTCCAAGGGCAGATAGCCTGCGCTTGTGGGTGATCTCCGAGAGCGGGTTGGTTTGATCCATGAACTGAGATAGCTGCGAAGAGCCATAGAACTCTTTCACCACTGCCGCCACCGGCTTGTAGTTAATGAGGTCTTGAGGCACGAGGGTGTCTACATCCTGCATCCCCATGCGCTCCTTTACGGCGCGCTCCATGCGTACGAGACCAATTCGGAACTGGTTCTCAATCAGCTCGCCTACGGCGCGCACACGACGGTTACCAAGATGGTCGATATCGTCGATTGCGTACCGCACCTGGTCGGTGGAGTTTCTGAGCTCGAAGAGATACCGCACCGTCTCCTTGATATCATCTGGAGTCAGCACCCCAAGATCAAGCGGTGGGGACTCACGTCCCTGCGAGATATAGAGCTTGTGGTTGATCTTGTACCGACCGATATCGGAGAGGTCATACCGCTCGGCGTTAAAGAATAGATTCTTGAACGCAGCACTTGCCGTCTCTGGACGCGGTGGATCACCTGGCCTGAGCCGCCGATAAATTTCCACCAAGCTCTCGGTAGTGGGCTTGCCCATTAGCACCGGATAGAGCTCCTCTTTTGCAGGAGAGAGCTTGTCGGTGTTGAGTGTGCGTACCAGCGAGTCGCCGATATGACGGTCGTCAAGGTATAGCGCTCGGATGGTCTCGATTTTACGGTCGCGGAGCTGCGAAATCGTGCCCTGCTCCACCACCTCACCCTTGGCGTTGACGTGGTCACCTGAGAGCTCTTCTCCTGCGCGCACGATCACACGGAATTTAGCGCAGAGCTGGGTGCCGGGATCCTCTTTTAGCCCCTGTACCGCAGCCTGGAGACGATCCTTAATTACATCCCAACCGATCAGGAGCTCGCCCTTTTCAGCGATAACCTCGCCGCTCTGAGGATGTGCGACATCCTCAAGGGCCTCAATGATGGTATCAGCGCAGACCATCCCGGCCAGTGAATCAGGATCGATCTCGATAGTGTCGACCTCTGCCTCCTTAAGCCTACGGATTACAGCGCGGTTGATGCGCCCACCCTGCTTTACGAGTACTTTGCCGCCGGCTTTTATCTCGCGGAATGCCTTTTGTCCCTCAAGCTGATCCGGCACGAAGACCTTCGTCACCAACCCACGCTTACCGAAGCTGATGGTGTCGGTCTTGTAATAGTGATTTAGAATATCATCTGGTGACATTCCAAGCGCACGCAGCAACACAGTCGCGTTGAGCTTTCTGCGACGGTCAATACGAACATATAGAATATCCTTCACATCGAACTCGAAATCGATCCACGAGCCACGATATGGGATGATTCGAGCTGAGTAGAGCAGCTTGCCAGATGCATGGCCTTTGCCCTTGTCGTGGTCAAAGAACACACCAGGGGAGCGGTGGAGCTGGCTCACGATAACCCGCTCTGTGCCGTTGACGATGAAGGTTCCACGCTCGGTCATGAGCGGAATCTCGCCAAAGTACACGACATCTTCCTTAAGCGCGCTTAGGTTGCGTGCGCCAGTATCAGCATCAACATCCCAAAGGACGAGCTGAATAGTGACTCGCAGAGGCGCGGCCCAGGTCATGCCGCGGTCGCGACACTCATCCATATCATACTTCGGCTGGCCAAGAGTGTAGGATACGAACTCCAGGGAGGCGGTGTTGTTGTAGTCCTTAATCGGGAATACGGACTTGAACACCTTCTGTAGCCCGATGTCTTGGCGCTTATCGGCCTCGACATCTATCTGCAGAAAGCGGTCATAGGACTTCTTTTGTATGTGAATCAGATTCGGAATCTCAGCGACCTCTGAGATTTTTGAGTAATTTCTACGGAGACGGGTGTTGGTTTTAAGCGTTGGTGCCATGCTTCTCCACAAGTTACGAACCATCAGGAGCGAGACCGTGAGGCCAATCCCAACTCCCAGAACTAAGTACTCACTACCGGCGCATCACTGCCGATAAATCACTACGGGTCGTCACTCAGATCGTTCAACCAGCTCAAGCTAATGGGTAGCTAAAGCTAAGGGGCCAGCGGCTATCTCGTTTGTCGCCTCTCTCGAAGATCGGCTGTCGAAAATTAACGCTGCGCCTACGGATTCAAACAGGAGCGGCGTGGCGAGTCAGTCATGCCGCGAGACCTGCTTGGATTCGGATCGATCTTTGTGCTCCCGCCTCGGTTTAAGATGCTGGGTGAACTTCAAGATGCGGGGTGAACAATGACACGACCGTCAGGAAGAGACTTCCTGCAGTCGTTAGAGAAAAAAGCTCTATGTCAGCTTGTGATCTCTTTCTACACAACCATCGCCTGCGTGCGAACACACACGAAGGATGACGTGCCCCTCTCTCAATTCACTTTTGCGTCTAAAATCACCGGATTAAATTTTGTCCCGAATGAGCTCTGCCCCTCATTCGGCTGCAAAGTATAGGCCGAGCAATCCTTAAATAGCAAGCGCTCCTAGGAACTTACCCCCGATGCCCTGATTTCCTAGCCCCTCCGGCTCAAAGCCGCGTTTGGGTGAACACTTGGAAATCATGGAGCCGGTGGCGCTTGACTGATTTAACAATTCTGACCATCAAACGGCTTCATCCGGACAGCGGCTATAGCCACCGATCCGGATGAAACCTAATTCTGAGCCAAAAGACCCAGAAGATTCAACTACTTAAGGGTGGCCTTTCCGCCAGCTTCCTCAATCTTCTTCTTGGC
>JBILUF010000240.1:0-4586 GCA_044371155.1 Bdellovibrionota bacterium | reverse complement strand
CCTCCGTTCTGTTGCGGCTGGTGCAAAAAGCTTTCGCGCCGGCTCCTATCCCGTTTCCAATCCTCCATATCGACACCGGATTTAAGTTCCCCGAGATGTATGAGTTTCGTGACTCCTACCTTGCGCAGATTGGGGCCAAGCTCATCGTCTCTGGCAATCAGCAAGCGATGGCCAACGATACCAACCCGTATCGACTTGGCACCCAGCAGTGCTGCGGATTGTTAAAGACCCGCGCCCTATTAGATGGCCTTGCAGAAGGGAACTACGATGCTGCGATTGGGGGCGCTCGTCGGGATGAGGAGCGATCCCGCGCCAAGGAGCGGGTCTTTTCGTTTCGCGACAAATTTGGTCAGTGGGATCCGCGTAACCAGCGACCCGAGCTGTGGACTCTCTATAACGGGAGGGTGCGCACCGGCGAGTCGATGCGGGTGTTCCCGCTTTCGAATTGGAATGAGGTCGACATCTGGCACTATATATATGTGGAGCAGATACCAATCGTGCCGCTATACTTTGCCAAAAAACGCAAAGTAGTTGTGCGCGGCGATATGCTGATCCCGATCGGTAAAGGGGTCCAGATAACTCCCCAGGATGAGATCCAAGAGGTGATGTGTCGCTTTAGAAGCCTTGGCTGCATGCCATGCTCGGGCGCGGTGCGCTCAGAGGCCGCTACAGTTGAGGCCATTATTGAGGAGATGTATCAGGTGCGTATATCAGAGCGCGCTACTCGAATAATCGACCATGATACCGATGGCTCGATGGAGAATAAGAAACGGGAGGGATATTTCTAGTGCTGCGGAAGATGCATTTCGTGACTTGCACGACCGTCACACGCAGCACTCGTCGCGCCTCCGGCACGACCAATAACGAGCTAGTACTCTGTTGCCCGAGAAATCTGCATTTATTCATGTTGTAATATTACTTTTGTTACAGAGTACTAGCATGAGCGCCTCCTCCCAGGAAAATCTCACTCCCTCATCGCAGCAAGCGGAACACCGCACACTTGTGCGTCTCTCTACAGCGGGAAGCGTGGATGATGGCAAGTCCACCCTGATTGGTCGGTTACTGTATGACACGGGCAATGTATACGACGATCATCTGCGCGCACTTGAGCAGTCATCCAAAAAGTACGGTGGTGGGGCGCTTTCGCTCGCTCTGTTAACAGATGGACTCAAAGCCGAGCGCGAGCAGGGGATCACCATCGATGTTGCCTATCGGTATTTTTCTACTGCTAAGCGGCGCTTTATCTTAGCCGATACACCAGGACATGAGCAGTATACCCGCAACATGGCTACCGGTGCTTCCACTGCACAGCTCACGATTGTTCTGGTGGATGCCCAAAAAGGTGTTGTTACACAGACCAAACGGCATGCCTTTATCGCCTCACTCATGGGAGTTCCACGCCTTCTGGTGGCGGTAAATAAGATGGACCTTGTGAACTATAGCCAGGATGTATTCGAGCAGATTAGGGAGCAGTTCACTGAATTCGCTACTCGACTGCAGCTGCAGGACATCCGGTTTATCCCGATTAGCGCGCTGGAAGGGGAGAACGTCGTAGCGCACGGGGAGAGGATGCCGTGGTACCGCGGCGAGACCGTAATGGAGTATCTCGATAATGTGCATGTAGCCGGGGATCAGAACTGGGTCGATTTCAGATTCGCCGTCCAAGGGGTGCTGCGTCCCAATGCGAACTACCGAGGATATACAGGCCAGGTGGCCTCCGGTGTAATCCGGCCAGGGGAGGAGATTGTTGTGCTTCCCTCAATCCGCCGGTCAAAAATCCGTGAGATCCACCTCCAGAAAGAAGGACAACTTCGCTCTCTGCGTGAGGCCTACCCCCCAATGTCAGTCACTCTAACGCTTGAGGACGAGATTGATATCAATCGGGGAGATATGTTGGCTAAGCCCAACAATCTTCCGCTGCAGCAGAGTAAATTCGAAGCGTTAATGGTGTGGATGAGCGACTCCCCGATGAACTTAAAGACTCGCTATCTTGTGCGCCATACCACGCGAGAGACCAAGGCCTTAATTAATGAAGTGGTTTACAAGATCGATGTGAACACCCTTGGGCGGGTTGAGGCTACTCCGCTCGGGCTCAATGAAGTTGGACGGGTTGCCTTAACTTCAATGCACCCACTCTTTTTAGATCCTTATCGGAGTAACCGAGCCACCGGCAATTTCCTATTAATTGATCCAGAGAGTTTTCAGACTGTCGCCGCGGGGATGGTGATAGAACGACAGGTGCAACCACCGCTTGCAAAAGTCGAGTCTGAAAATCTACATACCGAGAGCAGTCTAGTGAGCCGAGAGGCACGTGAGGCTAAGCTTGGCGAAAAGGCTTACACCGTGTGGTGCACTGGTCTTTCAGGTGCTGGCAAATCCACCATCGCTCGGGCCGTAGAGCATGCGCTATTTGAAGATGGGAAGATGGTGTATCGCCTTGACGGTGATAATTTACGCCAGGGATTAAACCGCGACCTCGGCTTTTCCACAAAAGATCGCAGTGAAAATATTCGCCGCGCTGCTGAGGTGGCAAAGTTGTTTAACGAAGCAGGTGTGACGGTTATCTGCTCCTTTATCTCCCCTTTTGAAAGCGACAGAGCTGCCGCCCGCGAGATAATCGGTGCGGAACGATTTGTGGAGCTATACGTCTCGGCCCCGCTTGAGGTGTGTGAAGGCCGTGATCCGCATGGGCTCTACCGCAAGGCACGGGTTGGAGAGATCTCTGGGTTTACCGGAGTATCCGCACCGTATCAGCCGCCGAGAGCTCCACACCTCACTGTCGACACAGCCACCCACTCAGTGGTGGAAAGTGTCGCATTGGTTACTTCGTACCTAAAGAGCCGATAGGAATTAAAGATTCAGTCGGCATTTGGTTGGTGCGATATCAACGCCGCTGCAGATATTCCTTGGTGCGTTCAATTATATCGTTGAAGAGGTTAAGGCCTCCGCGCGCGAGTTGTCCGGCCAGCGGTGGGACCGTTTTCAAAAGGAGAATCCCGGTGCCCGCGCCCGCTGCGGTGCCGGCCGGCCCAAAGAGGCTACCTAAAAGGGTCAGCTTGATGCCAATGCCAGCCGAGATAGCAGTACCGGTGCTACGACCGATAAACTCGAGGACCGCTCCAGCGCTCTCTTCACCGATTCGGCCGCGGTTGCAGAGGTCGTTGTTAATCGAGTCAAAGAGTCCATATACATTAGTAAGATTGTTGATAATTTTCCCTGCAGTGGAGGAAGGGGATGGGAGCCTATCAAGGATAGCGGGCTCGACGACCGCACCAAGATACCCGGTCTCAGGACAGTTAATTAGATCAGCGGTCGTTGCTCGAGCGCTATACCCAGAGGAGGTATCAAAGGAGTCGCTCCAAGCAGCGGTTTGGGATCTTGAGCCTTCAACTCGCATGTATGCTCCAAAGAAAGGTATTCGTTAAGGAGGGGTTTTACTTAGCCCTCAACTATTTATCGGGGATTTGCAGCGAAAGTTTCCTACTAATCTGATAAAAGATGATGCATCACCCTACCGATACGCTTACTTTGATGTTTCCAATGTGTTGCAGGGCAGGAGGAGCTCACCACTGATGAAGTACATTCTTGCGATTGACCAAGGCACCACAAGCTCGCGGGCGATAGTCTTTAACCAAGCTGGGACAGTGCAGGCCACAGCCCAAAGGGAATTCCCCCAGATTTTTCCGCAGCCAGGCTGGGTAGAGCACGATTCGAATGAGATTTGGGATACTCAATCTGGTGTGATCCAAGAGGTGCTGATGCGCGCCCGGCTCGAGCCCAAGGATATATCTGCTATCGGGATCACAAATCAGCGCGAAACCACCGTGGTGTGGGAGCGAGCAACAGGCAGACCGATTTACAACGCGATAGTGTGGCAAGATCGTAGGACCTCTGAATTCTGTGATCACCTAAAGGCGGAAGGGCTTCAGGAAACTATCAGAGCTAGGACCGGGTTGGTTATTGATGCCTATTTCTCAGCCAGCAAGCTGCGCTGGATACTAGATACGGTGCCGGATGCGCGGGCGCAGGCGATGCGTGGTGAGCTGGCATTTGGCACGATTGATTCATGGTTGGTCTGGAATCTCACCGGCGGAGCGCATCATGTAACCGATCCATCCAACGCTTCTCGAACGATGCTGTATAATATTCGTACCGGTAACTGGGATGAGGAACTACTTAAAATCTTTAATGTGCCCCGCTCTATCCTTCCCGAAGTGCGTTCCAGTAGCGAGGTGTACGGCAACTACCTTGGGATTCCGATAGCAGGAATCGCAGGAGATCAGCAGGCAGCTCTTTTTGGGCAGTGCTGCCATCAACCTGGGATGGTTAAGAACACCTATGGCACCGGGTGTTTTATGCTGATGAACGCGGGGACTGACTGCCCTAGCTCTAAGAGCAATCTCCTGACTACTGTCGCCTGGAAGATTGGAGAGCGTACCGAATACGCCCTGGAAGGTAGTGTCTTCATGGCGGGAGCCGTGATTCAGTGGCTTCGGGACGGATTAAAGATAATTAAATCCTCCACGGAGGTTGAAGCTCTAGCCCGATCAGTGCCCGATAATGGAGGTGTCTACCTTGTGCCAGCT
>JBILUF010000239.1:0-4588 GCA_044371155.1 Bdellovibrionota bacterium | reverse complement strand
GACTGAGTTTGTTGACTTTGGCATAGTACCCTCGGTGAGGGTGGTAAGCGAAGGTGGGGTAGCCAGGTATGGGCAGAGCCCCTCTGCCCGATAGGGCAGTTAAGAGGAACGCTCAGAGAGTAAAACTTCTCTGGTATACCTAGATTCAAAAATCTCAACTTGATGCGGCCGCGTAATGACATCGGTTGGCGCAGTTGAGCGTTTAAGTTGGCCTTGAATACTTTATGGGTTGATCTTATCGCTAAAAGAGGGAAAACTCTTCCTCTTTCTGACAAGCCTATGAGCGACCTATTTCACAACCTCCTAGTTTCGGCCCCAAATAGAGGGGCGCTTTTTGTGCTTCGGCATGGTGTTGCCTATCGACTCGACTCCGTTGGGACCACCGGGGTTCATATAGCAGGGGGCGCCATTTACCGTGGCATTCAGCCGGGGGAATTGAAAGTGTATGGGAAGC
Source organism: Bdellovibrionota bacterium (assembly GCA_044371155.1). Classification (GTDB taxonomy): domain Bacteria; phylum Bdellovibrionota_C; class UBA2361; order UBA2361; family UBA2361; genus CAZTER01. The sequence continues at coordinate 4,134 of JBILUF010000239.1, read as the reverse complement.
AGTTTGCGGAGTTTCAGAAGCCAGGACAGTCAATCGATGATATCCATGATGTAGTCATTTGTGATGGCAGCCTGTTCGTCGTGGGCACGGAGAGAAATGAAATACTAAAGCTTTCCCTGGCAGGGGATATTTTGGACCATTGGACTCTGCCGGGAGAGCCAGATAGCTGTCATCTGAACTGTATCGCCAAGTGGGGAAGTCGCATAATTTATTCGTGCTTTGGTGATTTTCAAACCCACCGAGGATATAAAGCAAACGCCTTTGAGCGAGGGCTAGTACGGGATTTGCTTTCTGGTGAAGACCTCATCGTCAGCCTTACTCAGCCGCACTCGCCCACGCCATATGGATCGAGTTTACTCCTAGCCAATTCTGGGCTTCAGGAGATCCGAGAGTATGATGAAAATGGTATGCTAGTTCGCAAAAAGGAGCTCGGGGCTTATACCCGCGGTATGACCGTGCGAGATGGTATCTTGTATGTAGGGCTCAGCTCTCCGCGACCCGGGAATGAGCCAGTTTCATCCGATTTCAGTGCGAAGCTTTTGGCGCTAGATGCTGTTAGCTGGGAGGAGATTGGGCGGCTTGCTCTTTCGGCGGGAGAGATATACTCCGTAGAGCCCTTCAGTGAGGCGCAGGTTTTTGACGGCTTACTTCAGATTGCGGCTGACAATGAAAAGCTACGAGAAGATGCGCAGCAAAGGATTGAGGGGCTTGAGGGTGAAAAAGCATCGTTGGAGGCGCGTGTCCACGAGCTAGAGCAGTCGCCGAAGCTTACGAATACTGACCTCGATCTCGCCAGCTCTACTTGAAAACTTTGGGCGATACCCCAAAAGTGAGGTCCTCCATAAGCTGCTCCGTCGGTTGGACTATCGCTCACCTGCCATCCCATTTATGAAAGTCGGTAGTGAGGTCAAGCCAGCGCAAGTATGCCCGCTGGTTTAAGTTGTTCATTCCAATCTAATTTGGCTCCATTATGCTCGTCTTTCAAGATTGTGCTCGTCTTTCGAGGCACCCTTTACTACGCCGCATCCTGCACGCCAAGCAACGACCGCACCGTCTTAAGAAGTTTCTCTGGATGTAGCGGTTTACGTAAGACCTCAGCGGCCCCCGCCTCACGTAACGACTCTAGATCTGGTGTCGAAGCCCCGCTAAAGCCCAGCACCAAGACTGATGGATTTATCTTCTTAAGCTGTCGCAAAATCGTTTTCCCATGGGTCGAGGGCAGTAGTGCATCAAGAATGACAAGACGGATACTTTGGGCATGGCGCTTAAATGTCTGGATTGCGCTGCGTCGATTTGTTGAGGAAGCAGTCTTATATCCTGCCTCATTTAGCACTCTCGATAGACCCTGAAGGATTCCGAGATCGTCATCGATGATTAACAGCTCCGGCATCACAACCGGAGTAGTATGTTCAGGGAGCTGAGCGGCGGTGTGGCACGGGAAACAGACGCTAAGAGATCCCGTGCCGCTCGGGCCTGTCTTGTGTTGAAAATGGGCCCCAAGCTCTGCCCACACTGACGGCATCTTTTCTAGTACGTGGGGCGGCGCCTCCGCGCTAGGAGTGCACTCTCTTGGGCTGTCGCTGCATCGGGGGTGTGATGAGGGGAGTCCGGTGGAGATCGTGATGATGCACCCTGTCTGCAAAGTTGAGCCGCTATCACTTGGGAAGCGATGCTCTCCCGCTGTGGTGTGAAGTGTCAGCGCCATGGTTGAGCCGAAATGAAGATGCGCTAAGCGCAAAAGTGACTCAAGGGCGTGCACCAACGAGGGAGCATGCGCAGTGATCGGCGGTATGTTCCCCAGTGATACAGCGATCTTGGTCCCATGCGAGAGGATATCCTGCACCCGATTCAGAGCAGTCATCACGGCGATATTAAGGTCGGTGGGGCCGAGGGATTGAGTTATGGTGTCTTTATAGGCGATGGCCTGATGAGTGACCTCGGCAGCTTCCTCAATAGCTTTGGTGATAGCGACGCATGTATCGCGAATAAGCTCTAGATTGTGGGGGTTGCGAGCGATGGTAGCCGTGTATCCCAAAACAACCTGTAGCGAGTTGTTGATATTGTGTAGAGCACCTCCGGAGAGCTGTAGAAAGTTCTCGCTGCGATTTGCTAGTGCGGCAGCTGCTTCTAGGCGCTCAACCTCTGTGTGGTCCCGCACCGTTATCAGAACGTTTCCGGGGCGGCTATCTGCTGAGATCGTACGCAGATCCATGATCAAGCACCTCCCATTCCACTCGATACGCTTGGAGGCGTGAATCTTTCGGCCTGCCAGGATTTCGTTCAGTAGATCTTGTATCTCGTTGGATTCGGCTGTAGACGAGAATCCATCCACGAGGACTTTGCCGACACAAAGATTCTCTGGATTAAAGTTGTCATCTCCGAGATGAAACCCGCAAAGACCGTTAGGCACATGCAGGCAGGTTATCCGTCCATCGGAGTCTAAAATAGCTGCCCACATACCCAGCGCTTGGAATAGAGATGAGCCGTTTTGAATCTCACCGCCTGTCTGCTGTACCTCGGCGGTGATATCAGCCAGGATCCCCTCATACACTGCACCCTCGTCTCGCTGCGCGGGATCAGCTCTGCACAATACCCATCGGAGATCACCGGTGTCTGGCCTTATCCAGCGGTATACAATCCTGATGGGGGCGCGCCGCGCAAACAAATCATCAAGATGGTTTAACAGCCGGTAGCGATCATCTTGGTGGGCGTGTCTCAGAAATAGGTTTCCATCCTGAGCCACCTCGTAGTCTTTGAGCCCCAGGACGGCTTCGCTATTGTTGCTCCAGCCAACCAAAGAATTTTGCTGCGGGGCAAGGACAAAGATAAAAAGATGAGCAGAGTCGGTGAGTGTGTGCACAACTTCGCCGCTGCCCCAGGAGGGGTGCGAGAGGTCTCGAAATGTTAGAAACCCTCCCAAGCGAATCCTCTGACTTTACGCATTCCATTTAAAGCGTAGATCGCTACGGTACCTGGCGTTCTCTGACCGCCCTGAGTATACAAGGGGGGCCAGGGGTTAGGAATTAAAAAATGCCCTATCTCGAGATTGGTTTAACTGTGTCCTTTAACTGTGTCCTGTGGATTGAAGTAAATGCATTCCTCTAATGATACTAGGCAGTTAAAGATCGCTTTGCTAGGGACGCGGGGAATCCCGGCGCGCTACGGTGGGTTTGAGACCTTTGCCGAGGAGCTAGCCCGCATCCTAGTGCGTCGGGGGCATGCGGTTACGGTCTACGGTCGCAGAGCATTCTTTGGCGGTTTAGATGCGCCTCAAACTGTTGATGGAGTGGGGGTGCGATTGACCCCAACTATTAGGCACAAGTACCTGGAGACGCCGCTACATGCAGCGAGTAGTTTTCTAGATTTGTTCCGCCGCGACGTTGATGTAGTGCTTCTCTGTAATGCGGCAAATAGCCCGTGCGCCTGGCTTGGAAGGGTCCGCGGATTGCCGATCGCCATCAATGTCGATGGGATCGAGCGACGTCGCTCTAAGTGGAACGCAGCGGGGAGGTTGTGGTACCGGCTGGGTGAGATCTGCTCGGTGCTTTTTGCCACCCGTATTATCAGTGACGCCGATGTTATCGCCCGCTATTACCGTGAAAGTTACGGTGCCTCATCGGAGGTGATCGCATACGGAGCCCGGGCAGTGCGTCGTCCAGCAGGGGAGGTGCTTTCACGCTTTGGGCTATCACCCAAGGGGTATATTTTGTATGTCTCAAGGCTTGAGCCCGAGAACAACGCACTGGGAGTAGTGCAGGCCTACCGCCGTGCAGGTATCGATCTGCCGCTGGTGATAGTTGGCGATGCTCCGTATGCACCAGAGTACATTGCGCGGGTCAAATCAGAGGCTCCGCCTGGGGTGATATTTACCGGATATCAGTTTGCAGAGGCTTACCAGGAGCTGCAATCGCATGCGCTTCTGTATATTCAGGCCACTGAAGTCGGCGGCACCCACCCAGCGCTCATTGAGGCGATGGCTTACGGTAACTGTGTGATAGCGAATGGAACACCTGAGAACCTCGAGGTTTTAGGGGGTGCTGGAGAGTACTATTATCGTAACGACTTCGATCACCTAGCGCTGCGCTTGCGGGAACTCAGCGCCAATTATGACCGTCGCAAAGAGTTTGGGGAGGC
>JBILUF010000238.1:0-4596 GCA_044371155.1 Bdellovibrionota bacterium | reverse complement strand
CTAGCGGGAGATTTTTTCCTGGGGTGAACGCCCGATCAGGGCGAGAGGGGCAAAGCCCCGGGGCCGGAGCGCCTAGCGGGAGATACAGCGCCTAGCGGGAGATTTTTTCCTGGGGTGAACGCCCGATCAGGGCGAGAGGGGCAAAGCCCCGGGGCCGGAGCGCCTAGCGGGAGATACAGCGCCTAGCGGGAAAAAATGGCTCCCGGGGAGGGACTTGAACCCCCGACACGGTGGTTAACAGCCACCTGCTCTACCGACTGAGCTACCCGGGAACGCGAGGGGGATATTCGCCGCTGGCCTCTTAGAAGTCAAGATTTTGCTCTAAACACCGCTGTTAGCTGGATATAGTGCTTCTTCCTGATAGAGCACGGGTGAGGGTAACGTCATCCGCATATTCTAGCTCTCCGCCCTTTGGCATTCCCTGCGCTAAACGGCTTGCCTTTACTCCCAGCTCAGCCACCAGACGAGCCACATACAGCGCCGTAGCATCCCCTTCCACGGTGGAACTAGTGGCGAGAATAACCTCCTGCACTCCTCCCCGTTTAATACGCTCAACTAACTCGGCAAGCTTCATACTATCAGGCCCTTGCCCTCGCAGCGGAGCCCAAAGGCCATGCAAGCAATGATAGGTGCCTTTAAACTCTCCCGTGCGCTCGATCGCCACCAGATCCATCGGCTTCTCTACCACACACACAAGGGAGTGATCGCGTGTGGCGTTACTACACACCGCACACAAAGGAGCCTCACTCAGAAAGAAACACTGCGAGCACAACGTTACCGCCTCACCTGCAGTACGTAGCGCGTCTCCCAAGGAGTTCAGTAGCGGCCGATCTTGGCTAATCAGATGATAGGCCAGACGGGTGGCAGTTTTCTCACCAATTGAGGGCAAGCGGGTTAGCTCCCGGATTAACCGCTGCATTGCGGGGGGAAGGGCGAGCATTGTGCTAGAAGAGCCCCGGAATATTTAGCCCGCCTGTGACTGAGCCAAGCGCTCCCTTTGTATGCTCCTTCACCTTTGCCATAGCATCATTAACGGCAGCCTTTACGAGGTCTTGAAGCATCTCGACATCTTCAGCGTTAATCACCTCTTTAGAGATACATACTGCGGTGACTTCATGCTTCCCATTCGCTGATATCTTTACGGCACCTCCTCCAGCACTTCCTTCACAAAGAAACGCCTCGGCTTCTTGTTGCGCCTTCATGAGATCCTGCTGCATCTTCTGCGCCTGCTTCATCAGGCCCTGCATATTGCCGGGTACCCCGGGAAATCCCTTCGCCATGCCTATCCCCTCTTTTCTTTTGCGTTATTCCTTAACCTTTATATCCTCGATACTGCTTCCAGGAAACACCCGCTGGAGACTCTTAATCTTGGGGTGATTACCGATCGCCTCCTCGGTTTTTCGTCGACTCTCTACTTTTCGCTCACGTTCCGCAGATACAAGGCTTCCTGCCACCTCCCCCTGCTCGCTAGCCTCAAGAGTGACCTTCCACCCATCAACTCGAGAGTAGGCAGATAGCGCTTGCTTAAGCCGCTCGATGTTCTCTTTACTCTCAACACTTGCCACCGTGAATTTTGGTCCCTTCGCCACAAGTGTGCCAGGCTGAAACAGCACAATTGAGAGCCGACGCAGATGCTCAGCTAGAATTCGAGCACCATTTTCAGTAGCAAATGTGACAAAACTCCCCCAATCAAGCGCTGTAACACCTGCTGCCGGTGGGGCCTCTGTGGTGACTGGCTTCGCCAGCGGCTCAGCTCTTGCCGGCACCGCCATCTTCGCTGCAGCCGGAGCCGTTGCCTGCGACGTACGCGCCGCGCCGCCCTGGGCTAGGACCTGCTCAACCACTCGCGAGAGCTCAACTACCGGCTCGCGAGATGCCATGCGCACGAGTAACGCCTCCAGTGCATATTTACTGTACGCACTCCGCAGCGCAGCATCCGCTCCCTCGCGGGCCACCTGCACCAAATCCTGTAAATCAGGGGACGAGACACCATCAACAAGCTTCATAAGCTCCTGATGCTCCTCGGCACCCACGCCTAACTGCTGGAGCGCCTTACTTCCTCCGATTTTAGCGATTAGCAGCTCGCGCCACATCGTTACAAACTCACGGAGGAATATAGTTGGATCTACTCCGCGCTCGAATACCGCCCCTACCAACTCAAGCACCCCAGCCGGATCGCGATCGATGGTGCGACGTGCTAGCCCCAGCAGTAACGCTCGCTCCACCGTCCCCAGAATACGACTAGCCTCGGCTGCCGTAATCGCTCCGTCACAAAAAGACTGTACCCGATCGAGCAGTGACTGCGAGTCACGCATCGAACCATCCGAGATGCGAGTTATCATCCGCAGCACCTCTGGCTCGATATCGAGTTTCTCAGCATTCGCAACCTGAGTCAGGCGCGCCTCGATCTCGGCCGGTCCTAACGCACGAAAATCATGTCGCACGCAGCGCGAGATAACTGTCTCTGGAATCTTGTGGACCTCGGTGGTTGCCAGAATAAAGACAGTATTAGGTGGTGGCTCCTCAAGGCTCTTTAGCAATGCGTTGAAGGCCGCCACGCTGAGCATATGCACTTCATCGATGATGTATACCTTGTATCGTGAGCCCGGGGGCGGAAGAGCCCGAAAGGACTCTATGAGATCGCGGACATTATCAACGCTATTATGCGAGGCGCCATCGATCTCTCGCACTGAGAGGCTGGTGCCAGCTGCTATCTCTTTACAGTTTACACACTCGAGACATGGATTCGGGGTGGGCCCTTTTGAGCAGTTGAGCGCCTTCGAAAACACTCGCGCTATCGATGTCTTTCCAACTCCACGAGGCCCACAGAAAAGATGCGCATGCGCTACTTTGTCGCGCTTGATGGCATTAGCTAACGTACGAGTAACATGCTCCTGGCCGGTAACGGATGTGAAATCCTGCGGGCGATACTTTCGTGCAAGGACGAGATACGACATCTTGAGTCTCGAAAAGTTCGGCACACACCCACACACCGATCGGAACAGAGCTCACGGGAAAGGATGTGGGTACTGTTGGAGGAACAAAAACGGCGGCCAGGCACTCGCATCACAGAAGGTAACCGCTACGGTTGCTCCCTTCCGGGCCTAGCCGGGTTTACGGGTCTTCTCGCACGGACCAAGCCGCCTAGCGAGGAGTATAGCCCGGAAGTTTCCATCGCTGCAAAGCACCCCCCTTCCCAGACCAGATGCAGCATCCTGCCACAGGCTGCGCTGGTCAAAGTGAGGCGAAACGCCTCACTAAAAATTGGGCTCTCATCGATAAAAATCAGTGTTATCGACACCTTAGCGCGCATGGCCTCACTGGCATCACGGTTGCCTATGTAGCCTGGCATGAAGCTACAACTAACCAACACCATCCTCACCTACATCTGCCGCGAAATCGACTCCGGGCGCCCTCTATCAGCGCTATTACGGGCCAGCGAGTACCTGCCCTCCGAATCACCCCTCTGGATGGCTCTTACAACCAAGGCTAAGACACAGCTCTCTAAACCCCACTATGCCGAGGCACAGGATGCGATAGCAAAAGTTCTAAAAGGCGCTACCCTCGCAGCACTCTCTCCTGCCGAGCAGGCTCAGCTCAAGAGTATTCGGGAGCAGAGCAGCTCTCGGGTGTATGTAGTTCCTCAGATGCCGTATCGCCAGGTAATGCAAGCTGCTCCTGCACGCCGAGTGCGTGGGTCACGACGATTCTCAGGGCTCTGATATTCCAAGCTGCGAGCGGAGCTCCAGAATCCGATCGTACATCTTTGTTAGCGCAACAAAGCGATCCTGATCCTCTGCAGAGAGATTTTGGTTGAGATCAGGATGTACCTTTTTTACCAGATTTCTATACTGTTTCTTTATCTCAGCTAGGGAGGCTCCCGGCTTCAAGCCAAGCCCCTCAAGCGACCGATGGTACTCCTGCATTGCTGGAGTAAAAAGTTTTGCGCTCACGATCGAGAATCCCGAGGGCTTGTCCTCCTCTCGCTCCTCTTCTTCTGGTTGCTCACCCTCGCCAACAGAGTATGCAGGTCTCTTACGAGGAGTCTCCAATGGCTGCTCGTCTCTGCGCCGAGTAAGGCCCGCAACTCCCAGCCGCAACACCACGAAAGCGAACGCTCCAAGGAAGACTATCAGCACATAACGAGCCGTTACAAAATAGCCATCCCATGTGAGTGTAATATATCTCCACGCGCCTACCCCGGTCTGAATCTCAGCCACCACCTGCTTGGCCTGTTCTCGGCCTCCTGACTTCAGATAGGCTCGAGCCAATTCAAACCGCAAGGAATCATTGGTAGCATCAGGATCTTGGCGCACATCAACGATGCGTCGAATGAGGTCAACAGATGCCTCAATTTGCTCCTGCTGCATCTTCTGCCGCGCCTCAGACTCAAGCAGCCCAAGATAGCTCCCGCGTACCCGCTCATCGACACCACAAACTTTTTGTAGATATCCGCCGATTCGAGCGTCCTCTATCACTGCTCCGATTGGGCTTCGCAGCGCTGAGAGACTCTGCAGAATCAATTCGTGGGTCTGTGGAGTGCGTCGCTCAAAGTCCATCCGCACAAGCACTGCGAGTGCTGCGCCTCCATCTCCA
>JBILUF010000010.1:0-14983 GCA_044371155.1 Bdellovibrionota bacterium | reverse complement strand
AAAGAGTCTTTTGGGGGCGGAATACACACCAAAGACCTTGAGCTCCTCGACTAACCTTCCGGTCTCAAACTTATCCATACAGCGGCGCGAGCCGATCGCACCTGAGCCGTTGTAGCGTACTCCGCGCTTATCGAGCGCCTTCTGTAGGGTGCCGTCCTCGCCGATCCCTCCGTGAAGTCCTAAGAAAACAAACGGGCTTGAGCTGATAAATTTCTGCAGCGATATCACCCGCGGCACAAACGCACGGGTAGAGATCTGCCCTGGCAGCGGCGCGAGCTTACGCACCACCCGCTCACGATGCACCCGGTTGCGAGGCTCGTCTTTGACAGCGCGCTCACACACATAGGTGATCTCCTCGACGGTGTGATTAAGGGTCATGGAGTATGGCAGCTCCCACACCCTACCCTTTAGATCGAGCAGGTAGGGCTGCGGATCGTACCGCTCGGAGCGCATGAGCTTAAGCCACACATTGGTGCCACTCATCACACTCACCTGGCGCTCTGCTGTGGCCCCTCCAAAAATCACGTTAACCCGCTTGCGCCGCCTTGCAGCGCTGACAACCGGCGCGAGCGGCGCAAATGGTATGCCCTGTCGAGCGCAGGCATTAGCCAGGATAAAGCGCAGTGTATCCCGATGAGTCATTCCGATACGCGCGGCTTGAAGGAACAGAAAGCTATTCTGCTCCATCCCACTAACAGGATTAAAGTCCGAGAACCACACCTCACCGTTGTCTAGGTACCAACCGTCAAACCGCACGAAGTCACGCATACCAAACAGAGAAAAGATCTGCTCGGCCTCTGTTTGAATCCTCTCGACTACTTGGTCGGGGAATCGTGCTGGACAGTGATAACTAGATTGACGGGTGGGAAGATATTTTTTGCGATAATCAAAGATCTGGCTGCCCGAATAGTCGGTCTCTATCTCTACCGGCAGCAGTGACACTGGCTGCCCAAACCGATTCTGCAACAATACTACGGTGAACTCCTTGCCCTCACAAAAGCGCTCAACTACGAGCCGCTCGTATCCCTGGCTAAATAGTAAAGCACAGCGTTCAGCGGCCTCCTCGGCGGAGCGCACCGAGTAAACTCCGATGCTGGAGCCGCCATTGGCTGGCTTGACGATGGCGCGACGGATGCGGTGCTTTGAGAGAAAACCCTTAATACTGGAGGCCAACGGATAGGTGTCGCGGGTCACCAAAAGAGATGGTGGCGCATAGAAGCCATGTTTGCGGATGAGTTCGTTGGCTAGAAACTTATCAAAACAGCGCCGACAGCCCTCGGCTGGTGAGCCGACATGCGGCACACCGAGGTGCTGCAGCATCTCCTGGATACCACCGTCCTCACCAAATTTGCCGTGCATGACTGGAAAGGCGATATCCACCCCTTTCAGGAGCCCGACAAGCTCTCGATCCTCTAATGGCTTTGAGACCTGCTGCAGCTTGAAATCAAAATCAGACGGGGTATTGGAATAGAGCTGTGCTCGGGAGATGTGATAGGCGGTCGAGCGCGAATCAAAATAGATCGGGACTATCTCGACATCATCACCTTCAAGATGATCACAGGCCGACCGGGCCGAATTAAGAGAGATCCCTCGCTCGGCAGAGGGGCCTCCACACACAACTGCCACACGAAGCTTTTGCGACGAATGCATCTGTATAAATCAACGGATAAAGAACTGTAGCTAGGAACGGCCCTGGCGGGATTGCACCACCAACCCGCCCCAAGCGCGGACACGATATCGGCGCCACCCCACCTAGGGGCAGCCCCCAAGGGTTAAACACTAGCAGAGCTGGCGCATTTGCGCATCGGTGCTACTGAGTCCAGGAAACCGTTCGGTTGGAGCAACCCGTCGGAACCGATGTAGGTAGAAAAAAACCGGAGGGGGGCGAGCTTGGGTGGCCAGCAATCAGGGTCGATGCTATGGCAACTCGCCTCCCTCCGGTGAACCACTGGGTTAGATCTGTCTAGGTCCTAGCTACCTTAGTCCTACCTACCTTAGTCCCACCTACCTGGAGTAACTAGTGAGCGGGCTCGCCGTTATCGGCGGATTGCCCAGCTCCTAGGTTAGTCCACCTGCTTACGCAGGAAGGTTGGGATCTCGTACTTCTCATCGTCTTCGGAGCTCGAAAGCACCGAAAGTTTCTTCAGCTTAATTACCTCGCCAACTGGACCTTCTTTCGCCTTGCGAGCGAAGGCAGGCACCTCAAGCCGATCGGTCACTGCCGATGCTGAGATATCTTTGTTGCCCACTACGGATGCCATCGATACGGTGGTGTCTCCCTCCGAGACACGATCCCCGAATCCGGTGGCGATCACGGTCACACGCACACGGTCCTCGAGGTTGGGATCAATCACCATACCCCAGATGATGTTGGCATCTTCGTATGCTTCGCTGTGGATTAGCTCCGCAGCCTCATTCACCTCTTGCAGTGTAACATCTGGCGATGCCGTGATGTTCATCAGCACGCCACGAGCACCATGAATCGAGATATCCTCAAGCAGCGGGCTGGTGATGGCTTTCTCGGCCGCCTCGATGGCGCGATTGTCGCCAGAGGCCTCGCCGGTACCCATCATCGCTAGTCCCATCTCCGACATCACGGCGCGCACGTCTGCAAAGTCGACGTTGACCAGACCTTCGAAGATGATGAGGTCGCTGATTCCCTTGACTGCCTGATAGAGGATGTCATCGGCCTTGCGGAAGGTGTCCAACAGGGTTGTGTTGCGACCCGCTACCGACAGCAGCCGTTGATTTGGGATAGTGATAAGGGTGTCTACATGCTTCTTAAGCTCTTCGATTCCGCGCTCGGCGTTCTTCATCCGGCGCTTGCCTTCAAACAGGAACGGCTTGGTCACTACACCAACCGTTAGAGCTCCCAAATCTTTTGCGATCTGCGCGATAACTCCGGACGCCAGAGTTCCGGTGCCACCGCCCTGCCCCGCAGTGACGAACACCATATCGGCGCCCTCAAGAGCAGCACGAATCATTGGCTCGCTCTCTCTAGCGGCTGCAAAACCGACATCTGGATTAGCTCCGGCACCGAGACCCTTCGTGACCTCATCGCCAAGTGGGATCCGGTTCTTAGCCGCGCTGGACAAGAGCGCCTGAGCATCGGTGTTTGCAGCGTAAAACTCTACTCCCTGTAGTCCGCTACGAATCATGTTGTTAACGGCATTTACCCCTGCACCGCCAACTCCGATTACCTTAATCCGCGCACTGCGGGCCTGAAGTTTCTCAAGTATTTCGTCAGCCATTATTCCACCCTTTTAAATGTTCCACCCGTTCTACCAGTTACTTGCGCTCGATATATATCGAGCTACCCAATCGGAGCTCCCTGCGCGCAAAAGGTCATCTCGTTACGGCAACCTGCCTACCCACAACCCCTGCTATTCAATCCTGCTAGCTCCGCGTTACAGCTTCGCGCTCAATGACGCTAAGCTTTGCAATACTAGGACTGAACAACACTAGGACTGAAGATGAGGGCAACCTGCTGCGGTAAAGAGAAGAACCTTGTTCGCTCAGCCCAGCGGCTCGCGATACTTTAGGCTAGTTAAACTAAAACTATTAAAAAGTAAAGCGCGAAGTTTGACCCGATTAAAAAACTCTCCCTCCGTGAAAATCTAGATGCGAAGTGCACTCCCACATCCTCGCCCCGCAAGGTTTGCGGCACTACACAGAGGGGGGGATAGGCCCAGCTCCGGAGGCGTTCTGTGTCGGCTCTGCCCTACTAGAAATGCTCAGCAAACCAGCCAGTCAGACGGTTCACATACCGCCCTAGGGTAGAACGCCCACCTGAAAGCCGGCTTGATGCTGGGGCCTCGGCGCCGTAGAGCACCAGCCCGGCAGCTGTGGAAAATTCAGGCCCCTTCACTAGATCAACTAGCCCGCCCACACCGATGGGGGCTCCCACACGCACCGGCAGGTTAAACACCCGCTCTGCCACCTGAGTGATCGCCCCCAGATTGGCAGAGCCCCCGGTGAGCACTAGGCCGCTGGTGAGGATCTCATCCATACCGGCCTTCATCAGCTCTCGCTGCACCATAGAAAATATCTCAGTGGCTCGAGGCTCGATTATCTCGGCTAGAATCTGCTTGGACAGCACCCGTGACTGCCGCCCGCCGGTGGAGGGCACCTCGATGGTCTCATCAGCACTGACTAGGGAGCCAAGTGCTACACCGTACTTACATTTGATCTGTTCTGCGGCCCCAATCGGGGTGCGAAGCCCTGCCGCGATATCGTTGGTGATATGGTTGCCTCCAACCGAGATCACCGAAGTATGTTTGACTGCACCGGCATGGTACACGATAAGATCGGTGGTGCCGCCTCCGATATCAAGCACACAAACACCGAGCTCGCGCTCCTCTGCCGACACCACGGCCTTAGCTGACGCCAGCGATGCCAGCACGATGTCACGCACCGTTAATCCGCAGCGATTTGCACATTTTACGATATTTTGAGCGCTAGCGACCGCCCCCGTAACGATATGTACGCGTGCCTCCAAGCGCACCCCGGAGATACCAAGCGGGGCTTTAATCCCGTCCTGTTCATCGATGATAAACTCTTGCGGGAGTACATGTAGCACCTCCCGATCAAGCGGAATCGCCACCGCCTTGGCGGCCTCTATAACTTTCTCGATATCCTGGTGGCTTACCTCGCGCTGCTTGATCCCGACGATTCCGTGGCTATTGAGCCCCTTGATATGGCTGCCCGAAATCGCGGCATACACAGCCGAGACCTCGCACCCCGCCATCGCCTCTGCTTGGGCCACGGCCTTGCCGATCGCCTCGACGGTAGACTCAATGTTAATCACCACCCCCTTCCGGAGCCCATGCGACTCGGTGGCACCTAGTCCGAGAACATCCACCCGCCCCTCCGGGCGCACTTCGCCGACAAGGACCCTTATAGCGGTGGTTCCAATATCAAGTCCGACTACGATGTTTGGTTTTGACGGCATGCACTCGCCCCAGAAATAGTGCAACCCACTTAAACCTAAAATGGCGTTTTCTGCAAGGGGAATCGGCTGCCCCCCTAAAGGATCCTAAAACTTGGTGCTGTCCCCTAGCGCCCCTTGGACGCTCTTGCCTCTGCCCGCCTGCCAGGTGACGGAGTCGCCTCATTGACTTGCACCTCATTGACTTGCACCACCGCCTGCTTGTCATAGGCTAGGTCGACCCTCTTAATGGCATCTAGCCGACCGTTAAATTCTTTGAGTAACTTTGCTAACCGTTCGGCCTGCAGAGGGATGCGGCCTCCGTCGTCACTCATGTCAAAAAGCACCGAAAACGGCAGCCCCTCAAGCTCGGCAAGGAACTCAAGATTAGCCCTAAAATCGACCGCTCGCACCGCGGCCCCAGCTTCTCGCTCAATCACAGCCAGGGCGGTGCGAAGTTGATCAAACCGGCCACGGACGAGGTCGGGGGAAGCCGAGGAGTCTCCTAGCCCACGAATGGTCACCAGGTTCGGTAGCCCTTCACTAGCCGCAAGGGTGGTCATAAAGCCGCCGTCCACCCCGACAAGCCAACGCTGACCGCCTAGCTCCACTATGTAGCGGGGGATTCGCTCCGACACCGTGATTCGAAAACATGCCAGCGAGAGCTCATCGCATCGACGCAGCTCTGCGTACTCCACCATAGGGTGACGCCTGGCCGCCGCCTCGATGGCAGAGGAGTTAAGGTTCCACCACACGACAGACTTATCCATCGGCAGCAGCACCTCAAGGTCTTCAGAATTGAGCCGAGAGAGCCCTGAGAACGAAAGCTCTTTGCCGCTCCACACCTCCTGCGCGCGCAGCCTGAGCCGCCACCATGTTTGCTCAGACTGCTTGGGATAGATAAAGAACAGCGCACCGATCGCCCCTGCGACCAGACCGATTCCTGCAATGAAAAAATATAGCGACCTTTTTCTCACCGCGCGAGTGTATCATCTGGGGGAAGAATCCTCCAAGACTCCTTCGCACAGCGAATCACGGCGAATTCATTTTCGAAATGGAGCGGGAGCCCCTTCCTGAAACTCTACCTGGTCGGCCCAATACAGCACCTCTGGCTGCAGCACCACTCCAGCGTGAGCTGCGACGGCTTCGACACATCGCGCCATAAGTGCTTGCACGTCCTCTGCCGTGGCGCTGCGCTGTGGGTTAATGATCCAATTGCCATGCAACGTAGAGACCACCGCACCTCCGACCGCCGCACCTTTGAGTCCACACTCCTCAAGCAGCCGCCCTGCCGGCCGCTCAGGTGCAGGATTTTTGAACACCGAGCCAGCCGATGGGCTCGTCAGAGGTTGGCGCGCCTTACGCTCAGCCAAGCACTGCGCCCTACGCTCAACTATCCGCTCCCGATCACCAGGCTGTAGCTTAAAAGTGGCTGCCACCACCACCGCCGAGGGCTCTAGCCCAGAGTGCCTATAACGAAACGGCAGCTCGCTGGCTGCAATTCGCTGCAGCTCACTGCCGCGCAACACTGTGATCTCGTGTAGCACTGAGGCGATATCACCACCGTGAGCTCCCGCATTCATAAACACGGCCCCGCCCACCGTAGCGGGGATGCCAGCAGCAAACTCGAGGCCGCTTAGTCCCTGCTCCGATACCGTTCGGGATAAGGTCATCAAGGAGGCCGCAGCGCCCACCTCTACCATCACCGCGCCATCTCGCCCTGGCCCCACAAGGGAGCTACGAAACCCCTTGCCCAGCCGCAGTACCACCGTCTGCAATCCAGCGTCTGCAATGAGGAGATTGCTCCCCGCTCCAAGCACCCTCCACGGCGCCCCGCTGTCAGCAAGCAGCGCCACCGCCTGCTGTAGCTGCTGGGAGTCCTCTGGTTCACACAGGGTTTGTATCGGCCCGCCGATGCTGTAGGTGGTGAGATCACGACCTAAAACACCGCTGCGAATCGGCGCTAGTCGCGAAAGCTCTTGGTGGAGCGTTGCGAGCTCCACTCTCTTAGTCTGCTGCGAATCGCTAGATTCCATACCGTACAAATGATCAAACTGCCGCTGACAGCCTAGGGTTAGTCTGAGCGAGCAGAGCTGGAAGACGCTCAGCAAAAGCCCCTATTGAGCCTGCTCCTAAGCAGAGCACCACATCACCTGGCTGCATCTCGTGCGCTAGGATCTCTGGGATCGCATCAAGCTCTGCCACATGACGACACACCGGACGAGAGATCGCCTCGCATAGCCGCGCCGCTGAGATCCCCTCAATCGGCTCCTCACTGGCTGCGTATATATCCGTCATCAACAGGTCGTCGCAGTCCGAAAAGGCATCCAGGAACTCTGCAAAACAGTCCCGCGTGCGCGAATATCGATGCGGCTGAAAGATGACTCGGAACTTACGCAGCTCACTCCCCCAACCTGTGCGCACGGCCTGGAGGGTGGCGCGAATCTCTGATGGATGGTGCCCGTAATCACTAATAATCGTTACGCCATCTATCTCGGCGATGACCTCGAGGCGACGCTTAACTCCAGAGAATGATGCCAACGCCTCTGCAATCACAGCCGGCTTGAGCCCAAACTCAAGCCCCACCGCCACCGCCGCAAGAGCATTCTGAGCCAGATGCTTTCCCGGCACCGGAAGGTGCACTCGCGCGAGGGTCTCGCCATGAAATACAATATCAAACGAGGTGCGAGCCCGCGAGAACTCTAAGTTCTCTGCGCGCAGCTTGGCATCGGCCGAGAATCCGTAGGTGATCTGCCGCCTCTGATACCGCTGTGATAGTGCCCGCACCCGCGGATCGTCGATACACAGCACCGCGAGTCCATAAAACGGCACCGACGAGACAAACTGCTCAAACGACTCCTCTAGATCCTTGAGGGATGCATAGGCGTTCATATGCTCAGCATCGATATTTGTGACGACTGCGATAGTAGGACGCAGCAGCAGAAAGCTTCGATCGCTCTCATCGGTCTCGGCCACCAAAAACTGACTGCGACCCAATTTGCCGCCGGAGCTCATCGATTTGACCTGTCCACCGATGATCGCAGTGGGATCAAGCCCCCCGTGCTCCAGCACAGTCGCCGTCATGCTGGTGGTGGTAGTCTTGCCATGCGACCCTGCTACCCCCACTCCGTACTTAAGCCGCATCAACTCGGCCAACACCTCAGCACGCCGAATAATCGGCAGGCCACGTTGCTGGGCCTCCTTAATCTCTGGATTCTCAGTGGGAACAGCAGAGGAGTACACCACCAGCGAGGCCTGCGCCGGCAAATTCCCAGTAGCATGCCCCTCAAAAATCTGAGCCCCTAGACCCTTAAGCCTCTGACAGGCTGCGTTTAACTTCTGGTCGGAACCTGACACCTTAAAGTGCAAGGTCAGGAGGATCTCAGCCAGCCCGGACATCCCGGAGCCTCCAATCCCGATGAAATGAAAATGTAACTGCGGATTATACATGCCAGCTGCAATTGAAATGATTGGTGGGCAGCATATCAGGGAACCCCCTTGGATTGAAAGTAACCACCCCCAGCACTTCGAATTTTACTCTGTTTCTGTTAAGGGTTAGGGCCATGAGCGACGCACCCTATGAACGGTATCTGAGTAAGCCTTTCCCCGGCTCTAGCCACTCATGGGCTAAGCAGGCAGCGGCCGCCTGCGCCCCCGCATCACGCGTGCTCGACGTTGGAAGCGGCAGCGGCGTTATGGCGCAATCACTGCGCGAAGTCGGCTTCACCTCATTATTCGCAGTGGAGACAGATGCAGCGACCCGGCAACAAACCGCCCACCTATATACCCAGATAGCGGAGAGCCTCGATGCCTACCAAGGGCAGCAGTTTGAATTGGTGCTGCTTTTGGATGTTCTGGAGCACATGGCTGACCCGCTTACCTTTTTGCGCCAGCTGGTGCCACTGATCGCCCCGAGAGGACGGGTGCTGATCTCGGTACCGAATGTAGCGCACTGGAGTGTGCGGCTACCTCTATTGTTGGGCCAGTTTCAGTACCGCAACCGTGGCATCCTTGACCGCACACATCTGCGGTTTTTCACCCGCAACAGCTTTCGACAGCTCCTGCACGAGGTGCTCGAGCTGGAGGTGCTGTCGGAGGCGGTTAGTATCCCCCCGGCGGAATTTGTGCTACCTCAGGCGATATGGGATTCAGGGTGGTTTCGAGCCGCCTCTGCCGCGCGGCTACAAGCGGCCCAGCTCATACCAGGCCTTCTGGGGTATCAGCTTTTAACCGTAGTGCAGAAAAGGAGCAGCGATGGCTAAACGCAAAGCCGCATCAGCCCCCAGACGCAAGCGCGCCACCACCCCACCGATTGTAGGAATCATCATGGGCTCGCGCTCAGACTGGGAGACGATGCGCCATGCCGCGGAATGCCTCACCGAGCTTAAAGTGCCGCATGAGGTGCGGGTGGTATCGGCGCATCGGACCCCCGATCTGCTGTTTAGCTACGCGCAATCGGCGGCATCACGTGGGCTCCAGGTGATTATAGCCGGCGCTGGCGGTGCAGCACACCTTCCGGGCATGACTGCAGCAAAGACGGCACTGCCTGTGCTCGGGGTGCCAGTGGAATCACACACCCTAAAAGGGATCGACTCATTGCTTTCGATTGTACAGATGCCGGCTGGGATCCCCGTTGCAACCTTTGCTATCGGCAAAGCAGGAGCAAAGAACGCGGCGCTGTTTGCCGCTGCCATCCTTGCCGGCACCGACGCCGCAGTGCGCGGCCGGCTCGAGCGATTTCGCGCTCAACAGACTGATGCAGTGCTCAAAAAGCCCGATCCGCGTATGGAGTAGAGGAGAGCCATGAAAGTTGGGATACTCGGCGGTGGTCAACTCGCTCGAATGCTTGCGTTGGCAGGAATCCCGCTCGGCATTCAGTTTAGGATCTTCTCCGACCGCCATGACGAGGCCACCTCCGACTTTGCAGATGTGCATTGTGGGTCGTACGATGACAAGGCGGCGCTGATGAAGTTTGCACAAGGACTAGACCTGATCACCTTTGAGTTTGAAAATCTCTCCACCTCAGGCATTAGCGCATTAGAGGAACATGTAGCTCTCTATCCCTCGCTGCGCGCGCTTGCCACCGGTCAGGATCGAGAGCAGGAAAAGGCTCTGTTTCGGACGCTGGGGATCCCCACCACCAACTATGTCATCGTACGCAATCAATCCGAGCTGACGATGGCAGCGGCCATGAAAACTGGCCCAGGAGTGGTCAAGACCACCCGACTGGGCTACGACGGCAAAGGTCAGTTGGTGCTGCGCGCCGACACCTCATCTGAGCAGCTCCGCGCATTAGGGAGTGGTCCTTTTATTATCGAGGATTTTGTCCCGTTTGATCGCGAGTTCTCAATTATCGGGGTGCGCTCGCGTTCAGGCGAGATTCGCACCTATCCGCTCACCGAGAATATCCACCGCGAAGGGATCCTAAGGCGATCCGCCGCTCCTTCCACCGCACCAAACGTTGCAGCACTGGAGCAGAAGGCGATCGAATACTTTCGCCGCATCGTTGAGGGCCTTGACTACTGCGGGGTTTTGGCCGTGGAGTTCTTTGCATCAAATGGGGAACTAATTGCCAATGAGATCGCGCCCCGTGTGCACAATACCGGACACTGGACGATTGAAGGTGCTGTTACAAGCCAGTTTGAGAACCATCTCCGTGCTATTACTGGATTGCCGCTGGGTGACACCCGTGCGCGCGGCAGTGCGGTGATGATAAATCTTATTGGCGAGCTGCCTCCACTGAAGGCTGTGCTTTCTGAACCGGGTGCAGCGGTGCATCTCTATGGCAAATCCCCACGAGCGGGAAGAAAGCTAGGGCATATAACCTTCTCTGGCTCCGACACCGAGGAGCTTCTCGGGCGTTCCGAGGCCCATTTCCCGCCTCCCCTCTTTGTGGCGGCCCCTTGAGCCAACGAGCCAGTGCAGGGTACGATAGGGAGAGGCTAGTCCGTATTCTGCTGCTTGAGCGAAAGTTCATGCGGGAGGTCGTTTCAGGATTCGTGACGCCAGCTAAATTCTTAAATGGAATGTAATCGTGTTGGGCCTAGACCTATCAGAGATAGTTATCATCATGGTGGTGGCACTGATCGTCTTTGGGCCCGAGAAACTACCCGAGATCTCTCGAGAGATTGGGAAATTTATGGGGCGCACCCGCCGCACCGTGGAGTCCCTAAGGCGCGAGTTTTATAATGAGATCTATCCGCCAGCGCAGGAGTTGGGTCGAGAGTTTTTCGATGCCTCCCGCGAGCTGCGTGCAGTGGGGCAGGATCTTCTAAACCCCACCACACCTACCTCTCAATCGACTCCGACTGCTCCCACTGCACCATCCATCGCACCTGAGCCGCAGAGCGCTGCAGACACCTCCAACAAAGAGGAAGCAAAATGAAGGAGGGCGCGGCAGAGAAAACTCCACAGGAACTTCCAGGAATGTCACTGCTTGATCATCTGCGCGAGCTGCGCTCGCGGCTCATGCAGAGCATCGTGGCAATTATTGTGGGCGCCTGTGTAGCATTCACCTACTCGGAGGCGGTATTCGGCCTTCTAAATGCAGTATTTCATGAGTACTTCACCGGGGGCACCCTAATCGGCACAGGGCCCGCTGAGGCATTCATTCTAAGGCTCAAGGTATCTGTCTTCGCCGGGATTATCATAGTAAGCCCATACCTATTTTTTCAGCTCTGGAAATTTATCGAGCCGGCCCTGTATGAGAGCGAGAAGCGGATGGCCTTCCCCTTTATAGCCAGCGGCACCCTCCTTTTTGCAACGGGGGTATGGTTTTGCTATCGATTTGTACTGCCATTTACCCTTGGCTTTTTCTCTGATCAGTACCAGTCGATTGGGGTTACCCCCCAGGTGCGCGTCAGTGAACACCTATCAATCATGATGCAGGCAATGGTCGGTTTCGGGGTGACATTTGAGCTTCCGATACTTGCGTTTTTCCTTGGACGGTTTGGCATAATCACCTCAGCACAAATTGCCGGCTGGTGGCGGTATGCGATTGTAGCGATTTTTATCATCGCTGGGGTCCTCACCCCACCCGATGCTGTTACGCAGCTACTCCTGGCGGGGCCGCTTTTGGTGCTTTACGGGATTAGCATTGTCATTGTCCGCCTGACAGAATCTCGCAAGAAAGACAGCGACTCCTCCGAGAACCTCGCACCGACAACTGAAAAATCCGGAAATTCACCAGCGAATTAGCGGCGCAATCTCTTTGACACGTCGTTTTAGATGACTGATCCTGGTTAGGTACACAGCTTCTTACTTTTGCCGTGCGTTTCCCATCCCTCCCCGTTCCTTAGCTTCCCAGAGACTGGAAGCGGCGGTGAACAGAGGCGAGTTTGTACAACATGGGGCCCTCAGCTCTTTTAGAGCTGAGGGCTTTTTTATTTCTCAGTCCCAGCTGCGTCAACTCCCTAGGCAGGCGCAACTATCCCTGTTATCCCTCTTCACTGGATGCGTTTTAAAGGGAAATTCTGCTATGGTGAGCAGAGTATGCCCGCAAAAACAAACGTTAAAATCACCGCCGCCGAGATCACCTCAATCGTGCGCGGCACCCTGCACGGCAGTGGTGCGATAAAGGCCACAGTGCTTGCTCCGCTAGAGGATGCCACCGCTGGCGCCCTCACCCTCATTCGCGAACGCAGCGCGCTGCAGATACGCCGCATCCTCGCCACTACCAAAGCAGCTGTAATCCTCTGCCCCACCGCACCTGAGGGGACTGAGATTCCTGCCGACAAGGCTTTGATTGTAGTAGAGAAGCCGTTTGAATCGCTGCTGCTGTGCATGCCGCACTTCTTTGAGCCGCACCCGCCACTGCAAGGGATTAGCCCACTCGCATCGATTGACCCCTCAGCTAAGATCGGACCCAACGTGGCAATCGGTGCCTTTGCAGTGATAGGCCCACTGGTGGAGCTCGCTGAGCATGCGGTGATTCACCCGCATGTGGTGCTCTACCCCGGAGTTAAAATCGGTGCCCGCAGCGTAATTCATAGCAATGTTTCAATCCGCGAAGACTGCCAGATCGGATCAGATGCTGTGATCCAGAACGGATCGGTGGTGGGAGCTGATGGCTTTGGATATCTCCCCGACCCAGTGCGCGGGCTGGTGGCGGTGCCGCAGCTCGGGAATGTGCTACTGGCAGATCGGGTTGAGGTGGGGGCGAATTCTGCAATTGATCGCGGCACCCTGGGCGCAACTCGTATTGGCCTAGGCACCAAGATCGATAATCTGGTCCAGGTGGGTCACAATACCAAGATCGGGATGCACTCAATTCTTTGCGGCCAGGTGGGGATTGCTGGAAGTTGTGAGATCGGAAATCAGGTGGTGCTTGGTGGTCAGGTCGGCGTTGGCGACCATCTTGCGATCGTTGACGGGGTACGAGTGGCAGCTAAGTCCGGAGTCACCGGAAGCCTGAGCCAGAAAGGGGATTATATGGGACACCCCATTTTGCCGGCACAGCTTGCACGTCGCGTGTTTGCGCTTCTGCCGCAGCTTCCTGAGCTTATCAAGAGATTAAAACGCGGGGGATAACGGACGATGGTTGGTGATAATTGCCCCCGATGGCAGCGCTGTGGTGTAGCCTCGCTGCTCGCCTCGCTTGTAACAATCGGCCTCGTCGTGGGCTGCTCTGATGAGCCCAAAGAGCCTGTACCAACCCGCACCGTGAGCATTCAGTTTTTGCACGGCCCCGAAATACGCCCATATCTGGCGCGGATGCGTGATCTCTTTTACGCATCCAGCCCCACCCTTGCAGATGGTTCACGGATCGATGTCGAGCTGGTAAGTGAGCTGGGGGTGCCCGCTGCCATGAAGGTGGCCAGTGGCGAGATCAAGGCCGACGCATGGCTTGCCCCATCATCTGCCCTGGTGAACCTAGCAAACTCAAGGGTGCAAAATCTGGGAGCCCATCAAACTGATTGCCAGCAACTTTTCAGTTCGCCCGTAGTCTTGGCGGTGCCTGCGGCTGAACAATCGCGGCTAAGCTCCGGGGCCCAAACCTTCGATTGGCGTAAAGTTTTTGCCTTAATCTCTGCTGGCACTGGTCCGGATAATCGTACGGTGCGGTTTAGTCATGCCCCACCGAAGGCATCTGTGTCGGGGCTTGCAGTGATGAGCCAGCTGCTTGCGTTCACAGCCAACGAGCCTTTAAAGCCCCTCCATCAGGTAACCTGGTCTGAGCAGGGCAAGGCGGGACTCAAGAGATTCCAGCAGCGGGTGTCTGAGTATAGCCTAAGCGAGGGTTTCTTGCTTGAACGGGTGGCGCAGTCGAGTCCTGAACTAGTGCATATAAGCCTCAGCACCGAGCAGCAGGTGGTGCTCTTTAATCGCAACTCAGGGCAGTCGACTCCAGCGGTCATTGCGCTATATCCGGAGCACTCTGCTGTATGGCAGGACTACACTATGTGTGGCTCAGAAGCCGACTGGGTAGCTCCCGATCGACAGGAGGCTACAGCGATTTGGCGGCGATTCCTCACCTCCGATCAAGCCCAGGCAGCTCTTCCACAAGAGGGCTTTCGGCCCAGCATCTCTAAGCGGGCCGACCCACAGCTCCTCGGTCCAAAGGTGGGGATAAACCTGGCCCTTCCTACTGGCTCTGCCTATGCCCAACAGGGAGAGGTAATTACCGAGATTCTCTCCAATTGGGAGGGGCTACTACGACCAGTCTCCCTTACGATCGTGATTGACACATCATCGAGCATGGAGGGAGATACTCTGACGGCAGTAAAAGATGCTCTGCGTGACTTTTTGGCCCGCGTTCCGCCGCATGTCTCAATGTCGCTCGTATCGTTCTCCAATGAGCCGCGGATGGTGACCCCTTTCACTTCCGATAGGGCGCAGCCGATCTCGGCGCTAGACCCCCTCACCGCTCAAGGAGGTGGAGCAGCCTATGACGGAATCCGTTTTGGACTCGATACCCTTCGCATCCCTGGACGGGAACAGGAGCGAAAGATGCTCCTTGTAATCACTGATGGCGAAGGGCAGATCTCTGAGATGTCGCGCCCGGCGCTGATCGCTACGTTCAAGCGCCGAATTCGCGAGCAGGATCTCGTGACGGTT
>JBILUF010000236.1:0-4640 GCA_044371155.1 Bdellovibrionota bacterium | reverse complement strand
AAGGCGATATTTTCGTAGATGGTCAAAGAATCCAGCAGCGCCGCAGCTTGAAAAAGCACCCCCAGGCGTCCCCGTATGCGGTTACGCTCATCTTCGGTGGAGGCTGCCGTGATGTTATCATCACCGATCCAGATCTGACCGGCATCCGGAGCCATAATCCCCATGATGAGCTTTAGCAGAACAGACTTTCCAACCCCGCTGGGACCAACAATCGCGGTGGTCTTGCCGTCCTCAATGGTCAGATTAACTCCATTGAGCACCACCTGGCTCCCAAACCGTTTATGCACATTCTCAATCACTATCACAGCATTTGCTCACTTGAGTTTGTTCGATTGAGTAGTGCCAACACTCGCGCCTGTTGAAATTAGGTAAAGAGAATCCGATTTAGGATGCTGGTAAGGAAATAATCAACTATCAGCACCGCAACCGAAGCAGTGACGACTGACTGGGTCGTTGCTTTATTCACTCCAATCGCGCCAAATCCTGAGGTGTAACCTTTGTAACAGGCTACCCAGCCAAAGATAAATCCGAACGCGAGCGACTTGATAAATCCGCAATACACATCACGCCAATCTACCGAAGCATCCATCTGGCTTAAAAAGGTGCCGCTGTTCATATGGAGAAGGATAGTAGCTACGAAATAGCCCCCGAAAATTCCTACCGCAACAAAAATACCGGCAAGCAGCGGCATTGCGATGATTCCAGCTAGCAAACGCGGGGCCATGAGATACCGCACCGGATCCACCGCCATCGATCGCAACGCATCAACCTGCTCAGTTATCTTCATTATCCCAAGCTCAGCGGTGACCGCGGAGCCTGCCCGCCCGATCACCATAAGCGCTGTGAGCACCGGGCCTAGCTCGCGGATGAGACTTAACGCCACCATCGAGCCCACATACGCCGTCGCTCCAAACTTGGAGAGGGTGTATACCCCCTGCACGGCAAGCACCGCTCCGGTGAACATCCCGATCAACGCGACCACAACCATCGAATTAGCGCCAATCTGCATCAGCTGCGTGAGCAACAGATACGGTCGAAAGGGCGGAGTACAGATGGCTACCAAAGTGCGAAGCAAGAATATCCAGGATCGCCCCCAGCCCTCTGTGATATCCAAAATCTGCTTGCCCAGCCGCTCTACTGCGGCGACCGTTCCGGCTGATAATCCATTCATTGCGCGCCGCCTTTAAACCCTTTGCCCACTACATAGTATTCGTTTGAAGTCTTTCGAGTGGAATCAAGCTCAACCCGCATCACTTTGGCGAAGGCGGAGCGAAGTTGACGCACGAACAGCTCGGTGTCGTTTCCTTTGAAGACCTTGAGCACCAGATCCCCCCCCTCCTTTAATACTTGCCCTGCAACGTACTGCGCAAGCTCAGCACAACCAACTGTTCCAGCCTGGTCGGCCTCCTTGATCCCGGTAAGCTTTGGCGACATATCAGATATCACTACATCAAACCGGGAGCCGGCGATTTCGAGCGCTGCGTCGATGTTAGACTGCTCCCGGGCATCACCGCAGATTAGATGCACATTTGCCTCGGGAAGCGGCTCGAGTGCTACCAGATCCAGCGCCACCACTATTCCGCGCTCCCCAACAGCTACGCCAGCCACCTGGGTCCAACCACCAGGCCAGGCCCCGAGGTCAAAAACCTTCATCCCAGGCCGGAGTATCGAGTATTTCTTGTTTAGTTCTAGAAGCTTATACGCCGCGCGAGAACGGTAGCCCTCTTCTTTGGCTCGCTCATAGAGCTTATCTTTGCGATTATAGCTGGCGCACATTTCTAAGGATATTAACCCTTTAGCTCATCCCCCACAAGGTGAGGCAGCATACCAAAGCAGGGTAGTAGCCCAAGCGCAGTATCTATTCCTATTCGCACTCGAAAAAGACTTGAAGCTATGAATCTATTTTGCTATAGAAGTTTTATCGAAGGTAATAAACGTACTTCGTAGGAGAAATAGGTTATGGCCACAGGAATGGAAATCATTGATCTCATCGCTTGCGCTCTGACCCTGGCATTTATCGGTAGGCTCCTCATCTCAAGCTCGCGAGGGTCCAGCTCTATGACCTCGCATTGGATGGGTAGGTTTCCACAGGACGGCAGCAGGGAGAAGCTCTCGCTGCTAAACCAGCAAGTTGGCCCAAAGGTTCGTTTCGTCTAACTGGTTTGCCCGAAATACCCGTGCTGCACTAATTAGACTGGTTAGTTTTGATGCGCCGCCATGTTTTAAGGGTGGCGCGATAACTAGCTGAAATACCTAGCGATTCGCAATCCTGGCGGGCCTTTAGCAGAAGTAATCCCCGCCAACAGCAGGTTACATCGACCAGTGAAACAACGGCTTAAGAGCGGGATAGACGATAATGGCTCTCTCGGCCGATTCAGGCGGAATTTTTGGATAGAACACTAGGTCGCTGTGGTGCTTCACCTTGGGTAGTTCTATAAATAAGGGAGATTTCAGTTTTGTCTCACACACACCCACGCTGCTAAAAAGCGCTCCTTTTTAGCAGCGTTTTTTATTGCCCCCCTCCTACGGCGCTATGCAAACTGGGTAGGAAGTTAAAACTCAACGCACCATTCAAAAAAATTCGCCGATTACGTATCGTGTAGGAACTTTCCCGTCTAGGTCGATATGCAGTTTGTGGACTCATCATCTCAATCCCTCCCAGAGCACCTCTCCAACCTCAATCCTGAACAGCTTGAGGCTACCCGTCACTATACCGGTCCAATCTTGGTCCTGGCCGGCGCAGGCAGTGGCAAGACCAGAGTGCTCACCCGTCGAGTTGCGTCACTCATCCTCGACCACGGAGTGCAGCCTCGTAATATCCTGGCGGTAACATTCACCAATAAAGCCACCGAGGAGATGCGCGAGCGACTTCAAAGGATCCTCGGTGAGGGAAGTCGGCAGCTCTGGGTGGCAACATTTCACTCTACAGCGCTGCGGATACTGAGGCACAATGCTCACCTTCTGGGATACACCCGAGATTTTGTAGTCTACGACGAGGACGACTCCAAAGCTGCAATCAAAGCAGTGATGAAAGAACTCTCGATCGATGAGAAGAAGTTTGCGCCAACAATCTTCTCACGGGCGATCGATCGTGCAAAGAATAACTACGAGTCTCCTGAGGAAGCAGCAAGTAACGCTCTCGGCTACGAGGATAAATTGGCGGCGGAGGTGTACGAACACTACCAGCGCGCACTGCTGCGTTCTAACGCCATGGACTTTGGAGACCTGCTCTTTAACGTCGTGAAACTGCTCAAAACCCAACCACGGGTGCTGGAGTTCTACCGACATCAGCTACACTTTATCCTTGTGGATGAGTTTCAGGACACCAACAAAGTGCAGTACATGCTGGTGCGGCTGCTAGCGGAACCGCGCCGTAACCTCTTGGTAGTAGGGGATGATGATCAATCCATTTATGCTTTTCGCGGCGCTACAATCCGTAACATCTTAGAGTTCGAGAAAGACTTCCCCGGTGCGAAGGTTGTAAAGCTCGAGCAGAACTATCGCTCCAGTGCCAACATTCTGGAGGTGGCAAACTCAGTAATAAAACGCAATCAGCAGCGCAAGGCGAAAAAACTTTGGACTGAGGGAGCGCGAGGAGACAAGATAGCAACTTATGTCGCCTCGGACGAAACCGAAGAGGCTAATTTTGTAGTCCGCCAGATCCAAGCGCGCGCATCAAGTGGGCTGCCTTACAGCGACATTGCGATTTTTTACCGCACGAACGCGCAGTCACGCGCGATCGAGGAGGCGCTGGCTATCCGCGGTGTACCTTACCGCATCTTTGGAGGTCTAAAGTTCTACGACCGCAAGGAGATCAAGGATATCCTTGCGTACCTACGACTCCTGCTCAATGAGTCAGACAGTCAATCGTTCTTACGGGTGATTAATACTCCCGCTCGCGGTATCGGCCCTACGACGGTGCAAGGGATCGTTGAGGAGGCGCGGAGCAAAAACTCAACTCTGTTAGCCGCGGCCCGCACTCTGGCGCCTCGTAGTAAAGGGATTGCTCAGTTTATTGAGCTTTTTGATGAACTCACTGCTCGTCTCGCTGACACTGCACTCTCAGACCTAATCGGTCTATTGCTTGAACGCTCCGGATATATCGAGAAGCTCAAAGCAACCAAGGACCCAACGGTCGAGTCTCGACTGGAAAACATCCAGGAGCTCAAAGGTATCGCACAGGTGATGGAGTTTGAGGCTGAAAGCACGGCAGCGGCTCTGCGAACCTTACTTGATCGGGTCGCACTGACGGCAGGCAATGATCTTCCAGCTAATCATGCTCTCGAGGGGGTCAAGCAGGAGACTGCCCAGAAAAACGTCGTCTCGTTGATGACTCTCCACCTCGCCAAGGGGCTAGAGTTCCCGATTGTTTTTCTTACGGGACTCGAGGAAGGGCTCTTGCCGCACTACCGCTCAATTGGAGATCCAGTCGCTATCGAGGAAGAGCGACGGCTATGCTATGTCGGTATAACACGCGCGATGCAAACACTGTACATTACGCGCGCCACTTTGCGCGGACTCTTTGCTGCCGGTGGCTCCTCCGGATACCGAGAGGTAAGTAGATTTGCATACGAGATGCCTACTGAGTGTTTAGAGCATCACAACGGCGACTTTATAAGAGCCCTTGGCTTTTATGGGGC
>JBILUF010000237.1:0-4640 GCA_044371155.1 Bdellovibrionota bacterium | reverse complement strand
CTAAAATACGCACGGACTGCCATGCGATATGGCGGCGCTAGTCCGGCGTCAGTATTCGTGAATGCTTTCTCGGAGCGCCCAAGGGTGTTACGGGTGCACATGTACGGCCCCTCCTCAGCTCCGCAGAACTGCACCGACTTTCGCACATCAAAAAGCTGCCGATAAAAGGTGCTTACCGAATTCTTAAGATACTGCGGCAGGTATCGCCACGAATCTTGGCTGAGTGTCTCAAGGGAGAACTTCACCATCATCCTATCTGCCTCCAGAGCCTTGACCCGCTCCCGGAGCATCCCGTGATACACCAGAAAATAGCTACTATACCGCTTATGTTTCACCGCCTTCCAAATCCGCAGCACGCGCGGGTATGCGGTATCCTCACGCGGGGCGATCCTCTCGACATCGATAATGCGGTGAAAAAGGTTTAGCCCCAAATCCTGACTGATCCCAAAGAAACGGTAGTACACCTTATTGGTCACCATCCAGGGCAGAAGAGTGGCAAAGCAGGTGCCCACCGAGACCACCGCGATTAACCACCAGCGCCGGGTCATGCCACCTTTAAATAGCAGCACCATCAACACGATAAGCACCAAGAACTGGGCAATTGGACGGGTGAGTGTTGTAATCGCACACAAAAACCCAATCAATGCGGCCTGACCTAACGTTGGGCGCTCAAAAAATCGCTGGCAGCAAAATACCGTCACTATCAGGAGAAAGGTGAAGAGAGTCTCGGTATGAACAGCCGTCTCATAATAAAGCTGTAGCGTATGGCCGGCATAGAGGATGCTGCCGTAGAACGCCACAATCGGCCCAAAGCTGCGTCGCGCCACAAGATACAAGAGCCCAACTGTGCCCACGCCGAGCATCCGCTGCGCTGCGATGATGAGATCCCCAGCCAGCTCCGTCTGGCCAAAGATCCACAGGAAGGGCGCCATAAAGATCGGATAGAGAGGAGTGCGATAGATCTCATGCCAATAAAAGTTGGCATATTTGGCCATCAAAGCTGCAGAGCGATAGTAGGCCGCAGAGTCAGGCCAGAGGATGCCGTTAGTCCCAAGAGTCATCAGGATTCGAATCGCTATCGCAACCAGCAGCACCAGCACTAGCGGCAGAAGTTGGCGCTCAAGCGCACGCCGATGCCATTCGTTAAAGCTCTGTATCTTACCGCGCACAACCACCAGCATCCCCTATATTCAGCGAGCGTATATCCTCAACAGTCATAGCTGATGCGAGAGCGCACGAAAACGGAGCACAACAGCACCGAACATCACAGCAAATGCCCCAGCTTCTCCCGCTTTGTCCTGAGATAGCCCTCGGAGTACTGGGTGGGAGTGATCACGAGCGGCACACGCCCTAGCACCGAGATGCCGCACCCTGCCAAGCTCTCGAGCTTGACGGGATTGTTCGTGAGCAGCCGAATTCCCTCGATGCCTAGCGCATGGAGTATCTTCCCCGCAACTCTAAAATCCCGCTCATCCGGAGCAAATCCCAGCTTAAGATTTGCCTCTACCGTATCATGCCCCTCATCTTGCAGCGCGTAGGCCTTGAGCTTATTGAGGAGCCCAATCCCGCGACCTTCCTGCCGCAGATAGACAAGCGCCCCTGCCCCCTCCTTAACAATCGCCTCCATCGCACGTGCAAGCTGCGCCCCGCAATCACAGCGTTGGCTTCCGAACACATCCCCGGTCAAACACTCCGAGTGA
This sequence comes from Bdellovibrionota bacterium, assembly GCA_044371155.1. Taxonomy (GTDB): domain Bacteria; phylum Bdellovibrionota_C; class UBA2361; order UBA2361; family UBA2361; genus CAZTER01. Next base: position 2,940 of record JBILUF010000237.1, on the reverse strand, counting down.
ATCCGCACCAAGCATCCCTGCGAACGTGCGACTGCCCGCACATCACCATAGGTGAGCACCATGTGCTCTTTGCCATTGGCATCATCAATAAAGGCATGCGCCACAAACCGGCCGAAGTCTGTCTGCACCTCCCGACTACCAACCGCGCGCACCAAGATCTCCCGCGAGAGGCGGTATCGGATAATCTCATCGACCGTTGTAATTGGTAGTCCATGCTGCGCGGCAAACTGCTGTAATGTCTCGCCGCGCGCCATCGTCCCATCAGGGTTTAAAATCTCACAGATCACACCGGAGGGAGGTAGTCCTGCCAATCGCGAAAGGTCATAGGAACCCTCAGTTTGCCCCTCCCTTCCTAGCACTCCGGCCGGATTCGCTATCAGCGGAAACACACTGCCGGGCGAGATAAAATCCCCGGCGGTTGATCGATCATCAATCAGAGCACGCATGGTTTTAGCTCGCGCTGCCGCCGTTACTCCTTCGGCGGCTACCGAGCGATGATCGACACTCACGGTGAAAGCGGTGCCAAATGGCGAGTTGTTATTCACCGTTTGCAGAGGCAGGCCGAGCCGCTCAGCGGTCTCAGAGGAGAGCGAAACACAGATCAGCCCCCGCGCCTCGCGCATCATAAAAGCCAGCTGCTGCGAAGTAATATGCTCGGTAGCGACGACAATATCCCCTTCGTTCTCTCGGTCGGCACGGTCAGCTACAATCACCATCTCACCACGGCGATACGTCTCGAGTAGCTCCTCAAAGGGGGTGACTTGCAGGTGAGTAGCAGCACTCATCGATTAATCTTGCAGTTTAGATTGCTTAGGCGCGGCGCGGTCGTCCTTGAGGGCACTAGACCCCTCCTCGGGAGGGCGCTTATCTCCCAGGCTTTGAAGGGTATCTACAAACTGCCGCACATCTGAGAATTCACGGTACACCGAGGCGAAGCGCACATATGCGATCTTATCAAGGGACTTTAGCGCCTCCATCACGTGCTCACCCAACTCACGACTAGGAATCTCTTTGACAAAAAGCTCACTCACCTTGAGCTCGATTCCCTCTACCGCTCTATCAATCTGCTCGATGCTCACAGGACGTTTCTCGCAGGCGCGCAACACCCCCCCTCGCAACTTGGCACGATCAAACGGCTCACGGCGGCCATCTTTCTTAATCACCATCGGCAGCGAGATCTCTACTCGCTCAAAGGTAGTGAAGCGAAACTGGCAATCTTGACACTCACGTCTGCGGCGAATCGCTGCGCCATCTCCGCGCGAGTCAACAACTGATAATTCCTCTGAGCCGCACTTAGGGCACTTCATCGTGGCTATTCCTTTACGAGCCTATGCCGATACAGCGGGAACTGAGAGCTTAATGCACGCACTCCGTGCCGCACCGCAGCGAGCTTCTCTGGATTCTGCCAATTCTGCACCGCCTCGGCGATAAATCCCGCTATCTCACGCATCTCAACGACTCCCATGCCACGGGTGGTGAGCGCAGGGGTCCCGAGCCGGATACCGCTGCAGATCGCCGGCGGCTGCGGATCAAACGGAATCGTATTTTTGTTAACCGTGATCCCCACCTGATCGAGCGCCTTCTCGGCATCGCGGCCACTCACCTGGGCTGGGCGCAGATCAACTAGCATGACATGCGAATCTGTGCCGCCGGAGATAATCTTAAACCCCTGCTGCACAAGTGCTGCCGCCAGGGCTCGGGCGTTATCGACAATCTGTGCTGCATACCGTTTAAAGTCTGGGTGGGATGCCTCCAGGAAGCTCACCGCCTTGGCCGCAATGGTGTGCATGTGGGGGCCACCCTGCAACCCAGGGAATACTGCCTTATTGAGCGCCTTGGCGAACTTCTCATGCCCCATTAAGAGCCCAGAACGCGGCCCACGCAACGTCTTGTGTGTCGTGGTGGTCACGATGTGGCAGTGCGGCGCAGGCGATGGATACACCCCTGCTGCAACCAGTCCGGCATAGTGCGCGATATCAGCCAGCACCACAGCACCTACCTCATCGGCAACTTTTCTAAACCAAGCAAAATCGATATGGCGGGAATAGGCTGAGGCACCACAGATCACAAGCTTAGGTTTGTGCTCTTTCGCCAGCCGCATAACCTCATCGGGATCAATCAGGTGATCACTTTCACGCACTCCATACGCCACCACCTTGTAATGCTTCCCTGAGAAATTCACCGGACTTCCATGTGTCAGGTGTCCACCTTGGTCGAGCCGCATCCCAAGGATGGTATCGCCTGGCGACAAAAGCGCTTCAAAGACCGCTTGATTGGCGGCGGCCCCCGAGTGTGGCTGCACATTTGCAAACTCGACACCGAATAACTCCTTGGCTCTCGCGATGGCGATCTCTTCGACCTCATCGACCACCTCACAACCACCGTAGTAGCGCTTATGCGGAAGCCCCTCTGCGTACTTATTGGTGAGCACTGAGCCCATCGCCTCGAGCACAGCTTCGCTTGCAAAGTTTTCACTCGGGATCATCTCAAGACCAAACTCCTGTCGCTCGGTCTCTCTTTGGATCAATCCGAATATCTTTGGATCCACCTGCTGTAGTGGCGCTCTCATCGCTGCGGTATCTACTTTTGTCATAGAGGTATTAAAATAAATGAGTGACCCCGATTCGGGCAAACCTGTATATGTTACGAGGCTTGCTTAGCTCGAGACACCTAAAAATAGGACGGGCGCCCATAAAACACCAGGGTTTCCCAACATCCAGCCAACCCCAATCCACAGACGCCTAAAATATCAGAGCCGCTTCCAAGCCCGTTTTAGGGCCCAGAAGCGGCTCTGGAAGCACTATGCACTCCCATTTTTTGAGAGTGGCCTTGCTACAAGCGGAAGAGGCTTACGCCTGCTTCCCTTGGATGTACGAGATCACATCACCAACAGACTGGATCTTCTCAGCGTCCTCGTCTGGGATCTCCATATCGTACTCC
>JBILUF010000009.1:0-15110 GCA_044371155.1 Bdellovibrionota bacterium | reverse complement strand
CGTGTGGTGGCGGCCACAAATCGCAATCTGCGCGCAGAGGTCGCAGCCGGCCGGTTCCGAGAGGATCTATACTACCGACTGAACGTTATAAACATTCAGCTGCCTGCACTACGCGATAGGAAGGAGGATATTCCACTTCTCATAAGCGCGGCGCTACGAAGACTTGTGCGTGCGGGCGCCGTGCCGGTGGTGACACCTGCAGCTATGCAGATGCTGTTACGGTATACCTATCCTGGAAATGTTCGGGAACTCGAGAACATTCTTGAGCGTGCGCTCGTGCTGGGTGGGGAGGTGATACTCGCAGAGCATCTGCCTGAACATCTTCAGAGCGGAGACCTAAGGGCCACCACTACGGCCGCTGCCGAAACGGTCGTGATTGAAACAGAAGGAGTGACTCTCCCGGTGGCGTTGGATGACATCTTGCATGCAATCGAGCAGCGATACATCCAAGCCGCTCTCACTCAAGCACGCGGAGGAAAAAAGAGGGCAGCAGAGCTACTGGGAATTAATTTTAGGTCATTTCGGTATCGAGTACAGAAATTCACGGCGGCGACCCCCTCGGATATTTCCCCTGGCTAACGCCCGCCGTACGGTCGATGGAGGATGAGAGATCATTAATCCAGCTCTGTGCCTTTATAACCTATTGATTCGGTTGGGCGGCCCAAAAAGGTCTAAAGATTTCTCTCATATAGTACGACCCTGCAAATAGGGAATTATGGGGATTACAGGCTGCTACGCCTGTGCCGGTCAGCCGCTCTTGGAGGCGATTCGCACCAACGGCGCCAGCGGCAACCTCTGCGCTTATGAGGGTAGGGATTTTTAGGTTCACTGAGGGAGATATCGAAGGTATGAAAAAGGCACATCACGGCTTCACCATGATTGAGCTACTCGTCGTAATAGCGATCATCGGAATACTGGCAGCTATCGCGGTTCCCCAGTTTTCTCACTATCAAAAACGCGCCGCAGACACCGCTGCGCGACAGGATCTGAAAAACGCCGCTGTTGCTCAAGAGGCTTACTTCGTTGAGCACAATACCTACGTCAACTGCGACACTAAAACATGTCCCGAAACTCTGCCGGGACTCAAGAATCTGAATCCGGGCACCTCGCTTTCGATGACCGGTGATGCAAAGGGATTCACTGGCACAGCCTCTCACGCGAAGGGCTCTGGTACCTATTCCTGGAATAGCACTGCCGGTGGGTTGCAGTAACTCAATCGCAGGATTCAAGCCGGGCCAAGAGGAGGCTAGCCGTGCCGGCTTTCTCCGCTTGCCCGATTCGGATGACCGAGCTACCCCTTGGACGAAGCCTCAAGGGACACCTTGAGCCCCTCAATTTTCCCGGTGAGATGATCCCGTACCCACTTCGGATCCCACCACTCAATCGGAGTTACTGGCACATTATTGATGCGGTATTCAAAATGCAGATGATCGCCGCCTGCCAACCCAGTTTTTCCACTACGACCGACTTCAGCACCTAATGCCACGGCATCGCCAGCCACTACAGAGGTGGATGCAAGATGGCCATAGAGGCTTGATAGACCCAAGCCATGATCAAGTATCACCGTCTCTCCGTAGATGCCAAACTCACCGGCAAAGATGACCTTCCCAGCGTTGGTTGCACGCACCACATCATTAGCCACCGATGCCAGATCAAGCCCATAGTGAATCGAGCCGCCAGCATCTTTGCCGTTGAGAGAATATGTTCGTCGCTCTCCAAATATTGAGGTCGTCGCCGATTTCATCGGCTTTATAAAATCCTCGCTCCAGCCCCTGGGAGATATCCGTCCTACCAGGAGCTCGGTGAGCCTTTGCTGCAGAAAACCGCGGTAGTCCTGATTGATAAGCCGGAAGCTTCCGATCAAGCTATCCTCCTGAGCACTATCGAGCTCCGTCTCGGATGGCACCGTCTGTTTAGTCATTCGAGCATAGCTTGCCAAAAGATCAGGGAGACTGCGACGCAGGAACTCTACCGTCAACTTTGGCGCCACCTCAACTTGGCGCGCCCGCGCGATCCGAAAAAAGAGCGGGACCTTGCGGATATTGCCAGCAATATCCGCCGCGAATACCTCCACTTTATCCCGGTCTGCATCAAACTGTAGCGGCAATCCCAACAACACCCCGTAGTAGTCGGGGTGGTTTACAAAGAATGGATCTGCCTCTGCCAGCTTAAACGCTGGAAACTCAACCCCTCCCACCAGCGCTCCCACTGCGGTGAGATTCTCATCTTGAGCCTTCACCAAGACAAGCTCAGAGCCGCCCTGGGCAACTACATGTTGTAACGATACCACCTCAATTTTTGGCGGACGGGAATCAACAACCAGCTCCTTGGTGACAGCAGCAGCATTACCCCACATGCCGCTATCCGTGGCTTTAACCTCCAGCATCCCCTTGCCATCAGCAAATCCCTCAGCGCCCCCAGGAATCACTACAGTAGCTCGGGTCACCCCTTCCTCTGAGGCCGCCACAGCAGGCGCGAGCTCTTTTCTCTTCTCACCCTGAACAAAAGCGACTTCGATCGAAGGCGCCCCCTGATCATCCTGCGCAGTGATCAAAAATGATGGAAGCGTTCCTACTGCGTTCGACGTCTGTTGGATCTCAATGCGGGGAGCGCTGCGATCAAACGCCGAGCGGAGATAGGGCGATTTAAGCCACAGCAGCACTAAAGCCGCCACGGAAACAGTACCCACCAGCAAAAATACCATCCATGGCGACAGTGTTCGCTTTTTCTTTCGGTAATTATAATTCAAGGTTTGACCACTCCTGTTCGGTTTCCTTTAGAGTGCGTAACAAAATTAACACCGTAGCGAGAGAGCGCGAAATGCAGCAGAGCAAGGCCCAAAGGGGAAAAAGCGCGGACGTGGCTTACAACGCAAGCCAGCGAGCACTTTTTACCCCGAGAACGAAGCTATGCTGCATTACAGCCACTCGCAGCAGGTGGTAATTTTGTTACGCGCTCTTAGTCTATACGCCATTTCAATCGGGGCTTCTACCCAAGCTCCAGCACCCCGGCGGGGAACAACCCCTCAAGCGAATATACCTTCGATTAGAACTTGTACGCACCCGGCCCTTCGCTTTAGGGTAGAGGTTACTAATTACCGTTTTTTCCTATCACAGGAGAGCTATGACCCCTGAATCCAAGCAATTTCTTCATGCGTTGCTCAACACCCCTTCACCCACCGGCTTTGAGGAGCGTATTCAGGCTGTTGTCCGAAAGCGCATGGCGAAATTCGCTGATTCGATTGAGACCGATCTGCACGGAAACGTGATTGTGGGCATCAACACCTCAGCCAAACGCAAGGTGATGTTGGCTGGGCACTGCGATCAGATCGGCTTTATGGTGCGGCATATCTCCAAAGATGGATTCATCTACATGAGCGCTCTTGGCGGGATTGATGCCGGGGTGTGTCCCGGCGCTCATGTTACGCTATACGGCGAGAAGGGAGAGGTACACGGAGTCTTTGGCCGCAAACCGATACATCAGCAAAGCGGTGATGAGCGAAGCAAGCTCTCAATTGAGCTCGATAAGTTCTTTGTTGATATCTGGGCGAAGACTCAAAAAGAGGCTGAAAAGCGGGTGCAGGTGGGGGACTTTGCCACCTTCAAACTTGGTGTCACTGAGTTGAGCGCGGATCTTTTCTGCGGCGCAGGGCTAGATGACCGCGTTGGGCTCTTTATCGCCATGGAAGCCCTTAGACTTTGCGCCGGGAGCAAATTAAACGTTGGGCTCTATGCTGTCAGTACCGTTCAAGAGGAGGTGGGGCTACGAGGGGCAAGAACCGCTGCCTACACCATCGATCCTGAGGTGGGGATCGCGATTGACGTTACCCACGCCTCGGATACCCCAGCAACCGATAACAGCAAGGTCGTGCCTTGTAAGCTCGGCGATGGCCCCTCAATCTGCAAGGGACCGAATATCAATCCGGTGGTTGCGCGTATGCTTCTGGCAACGGCTAAAAAGCAGCGTATCAAACATCAGATAGCACCATCGGCGGGGCTTCTGGGCAATGATGCCAACGCCATTCAGGTCTCAAAAGGAGGGGTAGCAGCAGGTAGTATCGGAGTGCCCAACCGCTACATGCACACCCAAGTGGAGGTATGTAGCTACCAAGATCTTGAGAACTCAGCCAAATTGCTTGCTGCTTTCGTAAAAGATATAAAACCCTCGACCGACTTTAGGCCCGGGCTGGGGAAATAGCTGCAAAGAGGCACCGGTAAAGGGCGCAGAGCATCCAAAGCTGTAACCGCACCACTCGGGGAGGAAACGATCATGAAAGGCATCATCCTGGCAGGTGGGTCCGGTACCCGGTTGCATCCGATTACAAGAGCGGTCAGTAAGCAGCTTGTCCCGATCTACAACAAGCCGATGATTTACTATCCTCTGTCGGCTCTGATGTTTTCAAACATCCGCGAGATCCTGTTCATTACCACACCACACGATCAGCCATATTTTCAAAATCTCCTAGGAGACGGAAGTCAGCTCGGACTACAGTTTAGTTATGCCTCCCAACCCCGCCCCGAAGGGCTGGCTCAGGCCTTCCTCATCGGCAAGGAGTTCATTGGCAAGGAGTCCGTAGCCCTGGCTCTGGGAGATAACATCTTCTACGGGCATGGCCTGCCTGACCAATTCGAGCGAGCCGCAGCGGACTCATCCCCAGGTGCCACAATATTTGCCTATCAGGTGCGGGATCCTGAGCGGTATGGTGTGGTGGAGTTCGACGCCACGGGCAATCCATTAAACCTGATTGAAAAGCCAAAGGTTGCGCCGTCACCTTTCGCCGTCACCGGGCTTTACTTCTATGACAATCAGGTGATCTCAATCGCTGAGGGGTTAAAACCATCGGCCCGCGGCGAGCTTGAAATCACCGACGTAAACCTAGCCTATCTTCGGGCCGGAACCCTGCGCGTTGAGCGCTTAGGGCGCGGCACGGCCTGGCTTGATACTGGAACCTTTGAATCACTGCTACAGGCGTCGAATTTTGTGCAGGCGGTTGAAGATCGGCAGGGGCTAATGGTTTCATGTATCGAAGAGATAGCGTATAGGAAGGGATATATCTCAAGCGCTCAGCTTCAGAAAATAGCCGAAGGTCTTAAGAAGAGTAGTTACGGGGAGTATCTCCAAAGGATTCTTGAGGAGCAGTAATGCCACGGATTATCCTCGCTCCCACCATGTAACGCCAAAGGCCCTCGCGATAGGTGGAACTCGCGGGTATGACAAATCTCATTCAAACAGAGGAGACAGGGGAACTCCCAGCGGTACCATCGGCGCTTGAGTCCTGGAACGATCTCTCTGCACAGGAGCGCGCAAATTTATTTAGTACTCTACCTCTGCCAACAGCAGAGAATCTCTTCCACTCCCTCGATGGCCTAGGGCGGGCCAACCTCCTGCTTGAGCTGCCGGTTGAAGCGCGCAGGATCTGGCTACGCCAACTTCCTCCTGACGATGTGGCGGACGTCATTCAAGCTGCCCCGATCGAGCGCCGCGAAGAGCTCTTTCTAAGCCTTGAGAAACTTACAGCATCCGAGGTAAGCGCCTTGTTGGCCTATGCCGAGGACGATGCCGGTGGACTTATGAATCCTCGCTATGCACGGATTCGACCGGACATGGCGGTGGATGAGGCGATAAGTTACCTAAAAAAACAAACTCGCACCCAGATCGAGGATGTGTACTATCTCTATGTCCTCGATGGCGATCAGACTCTGCTGGGGGTGATTTCATTCCGCGACCTTTTTGCCGCCAACCCCAAAAGCACAGTGCGCGACATTATGACCAAAGACCCAGTGCGGGTGCTCGATACTATGGACCAAGAGGCAGTCAGCAAGGTGCTATCCGACTATAATCTCTTGGCCGTTCCGGTGGTCAGCGAAGATGGCAAGATGAAAGGTATCGTCAACGTACACGACGTAGTCGACGTTGTGCGCGAAGAGGCTACCGAGGATATCCACAAAATGGGCGCCACGGAGGTGCTCGACGCTCCATACCTCGAGACCACCATGCCACGCATGCTCCAAAAGCGTGGCTATTGGTTATCAGGGCTATTTATCGGTGAGATGCTCACCGCCACCGCGATGGGATACTATCAGGATGACGTTTCCAAGGCCGTCGTGCTTGCGCTCTTCATTCCCCTTATCATTTCAAGCGGAGGCAACTCAGGCTCGCAGGCCTCTACCCTTGTTATTCGCTCTCTCGCACTCGGCGAACTTCGACTTCGGGATTGGTGGCGAGTGCTGCGGCGAGAGATTCTTATTGGCCTGGGGCTGGGGCTAATTCTGGGATTAATCGGAGTACTCAGGATTATCTTCTGGCCGGCTAAGCTGACCGTGTACGGCGAGCACTATCTTTTAATCGCCGCAACTGTTGGCACCAGCTTAGTCGGTGTAGTTACCTACGGCTGTGTGACGGGAGCAATCCTCCCACTTATTTTGCGCAAAATTGGGCTCGATCCCGCATCGGCATCGGCTCCGTTTGTTGCGACACTGGTCGACGTAACTGGGCTCGTAATCTATTTCACCATCGCTCGTCTTATTCTTGGTGGCGTACTGCTCTAACGCTCTGGCTTGGGCGGAGGTTCGGTATACTGCTCACGGTTTAGGTTTCCGCCTTTACCCTTGCAGCTCTTGCTGAGCCGTATGTGAAGTGCCTCCAGGGATGAGCTCTAAGGCGAATATACTGAATGCCTCGAACAGCTTGGCGAAAGCGGAAGACTAATTCGCGTTCAGTATATACCACTAACAAATCTTTCAGCTTACAGTAAGCGGTGCGGTAAGCTTCGATGGATGCTTGGGTTTTATGGCGTTGCGATCCTTTCAGCATATCCCCACGAGCAGCCATCGTTGAGATCGACTATTATACCTTTTGGATTACAAGACACTTCGCGAAGAGAGAATCAATATGACCACCACGGGAGCCGCACCACAGCAACTTTTATCCCCCGCAATTCGCCTTGTGATGATGCCACGGGACACCAACGCCGTGGGCACAATCTTTGGTGGCCATATCTTAAGCCTGATCGACTTAGCAGCAGGGCAACATGCACGCTCAGTTGCCCCTAAAATCTATGTCACTAAGGTGATGCGAGAGATTGAGTTTATCGCTCCAGTATTTGTGGGCGATAGTGTCAGCTTCTACACCTCCACCGTCAAACTGGGCCGCACATCGATAACCATAAAGGTCGATGTTGAGGCCACCCGCGGGGTTGATTTCATTCAGACCACTCGAGTTACCTCAGCGGAGGTAGTGATGGTGGCAGTTGATAGGGATTTTAAACCAATTGAGATTAAGCCCTCCACACCCTGAGCTGTGTAGTTATTATATGCTCAGGCTGCCTAATTATATAGTCATCTCTCCAATCTTGAATGCAGCCTTGGCGGTGGTTATGCCCCAAGCCACCGCATGACCCCAATCATACGAAAATCTTTGGGTAACTTCTCGTATTATAGTAGCATCCCAAGATGACCTTTTTTTCCCTTCCGATACTTGGTGTCGCGCTTTCGCTGGTTTGCGCCTGGGGCGTAGGGTATTGGTTTGGCGCTCAGCGCACCCGAAGGATTATAGGTGGCTCCCCAGCGCAACAATCAACCTCCCTGGCGCTGCGCGCCAAGAGCTCGTCGGCCGACAGTAGCGAAGATGCCCGGCGAGCAGCATCACACGACCTCAATAATCTGCTTACGGTAATCCAGGGACGCGCAGAGCTTCTGGAAACACAGATAGCGCGGCTCAAGATAGATGGAGTTGACACCCAAGAACTTACAGGTGCGATCTCTCGCGCTGTATCTCTGGCCCACCAGAAGCTCTATCCACTGCGGGGCAAAGCCAAGCCACCGCTCTATGCCATAGGATCTCAACCTCCCCACCTTGAGCGGAGCGGCCCGGTTAAGTTCCGTCGTCAGGCTCGCGTATTAGTAGTAGAGGATGAGCGAACTGTAGCTACCTTAGTCAGATGTGTGCTGGAGCAGGCAGGATATCTTGTTGCCGTCGCTGATAGCGCAGCCCAAGCGCTTACTCTTTTGGATAGCGCTAAGCAGGACTTTGATCTGCTTCTTAGTGACGTCGTGATGGCTCATAAAAGTGGTATTGAGTTAGCCATCGAAGTGCAGGCTCGCTATCCTCAGATCAAGGTGCTCCTCATGTCGGCATCATCACTGCCCGATCTGCAACAAAGCCACGTCGACCAGCAGACCATAAAAGAGCTGTATTTCTTGCAAAAGCCGTTCTCCCCAGGCGTACTCGCCCAGAAGGTGCAAGAGGCCCTCCGAGAGGCTAGCGCAGGGCTGCCAGAGCTCCATAAGGTTGCAAGCGAATAGGAACATACGCCAGGCAAGCCCACGAAGCCGCTGGAAACTCTCTCTTTGTAACCCAACCTCTCCTTCTGCTTTCCGGACCAGCTGGGGCTGGGGTATACTTTTACTAGAGGTGATTACCCACACGTTCTTGAACTATCAAAGGAAGCTCCGCGGCAATGAAAGCTCTGCAGCTTGCAGTCTCGCTACTCTTGGTGCCACGGCTCTTTGCCTCACTCATCCTATTCCCGCTACTCCTAAGCCTTTTACTGGTTGCCGCTCAGCTGCTCGTAACTCGGGTGGCTTTGAAGTCGTGGGAGACTGACCTCACCTCGGCCGACCATCCGGCTGCTGAAACTAAACAAAGCAGCATTGTGCGGCTCATTCTGTATGGTAACTCCGACCCGCGACCGGATGCTATAATCTGTCGGTGGGTGAAACGACCACTTCGCAACGGGGGTAGTACTGAAGTGCCGCCATCCAAGGACTGCGCACCGGATCGACTGGATGCAGCGCTACACGTTTCAAATCCGGCACCCTTTGATAGTTCAAAGTATCGGGAGATCCTAAATGGTTCTTTCGAACGGATTCACATCTGTGAGAGCACTTGCACTCCTGATGTCATTATCTTTCCCGAAGCGGTGCCGAATCGAACCGATGTGCACAGTTTTTGGGGTTGGGCGCTTCTCTACGAATCGCGACTGAGCGCTACTGCGCGACAAGACTTCGTGGATAAACTTCAAGAGATTCGATCGGCTCAAGGGCTCATCGGCAATCAATTCCTGTTTGTAGAAGGGATGCGCGGCGCGGTGAGCCTGCGAAGTTTAGTATACAGCGTAGCGATGGTACTAAACCTTGCGTTGCTCGTTTTGGCTGCGCTTTGGCTCGCCCTAAAGGCCCATCGCAAAGTACTCGATTATTTCTCACACAGCGGGGTGCTGCTACCACTAGTAGCCGCCACCGGGAAGGGGACCTTTTACTCTGCGCTGTGGATGCTTACCCTCGCTCGAGTAGCTGCCTTCCTGGCAGCGGCAGCACCGATTACAATCTATAGCATTCTTGATGCCTTGCCGGATGATGCAAGTCCTCTGTTCGGTGGGATTGAGCGCTCAGAGCTTGCTCTGTGGCTGATCGCCCTCTGCGTTAGCTTTGGGTTTGCTACCCTCATCGCCTCTATCGCGGAGCTTAAACAGCGCCATGCCCTACTATCATTTAGCTATAAGTTCGTTCCATTGCTTGTGAGCACTGCCGGTGCGGCTATTTGGGGGTTTACATTTGTGATGAGCGGCTCACTGGCTGAAGCCCTGCGCGATGCGATCGCCGCCTTGCCCTTGGTGGGCATGGCACCCATCCTTGTTGCACCAATTTTAAAACCTAAGATCACTATCTTTGTCCTGCATACCCTACTCACCCTCATAGCACTCGTGGTGGCAGCGCGGATGAATGCACGGTGGTTTGCGGCTCACCTAGAGGAGATCTAATGGAAAAATCCTGGACCTCTGCCTCTGCTCCAACGGTAACGCTGCACGCCTCGCGCCTGCAGGTGGGGTATGAATCGACAGTAGCCTTACAGATTCCAGCTATTGCATGCTCTGGCGGGGTGATTGCGGTGGTTGGTCATAACGGCGCAGGAAAATCCACCCTGATTAAATCAATCTTGGGACTCCTTCCCCCCACCGCAGGGACCGTATCGGTGACCTACCAAGAAGATGCATCGCCATACACCCTCACGCCGGAGGAGCATATGGCGTTTTGCCCAGAAACCGGCGCTGTCTTTTCAGATATATCAGTTGAGAGCTACATAAAGCTTTGGTGCCGGATTAAACATCGCAATTCAGGATATTATCGGTCAGCCGGCGCGCAGTTCCTAGAGCTCCTTAACATAGCACCCCTGATGCATAAGCTTGGTAGGCAGCTCTCCAAGGGACAGCGGCGAAGAGTTCAGACTGCAATCGGATTCATCACAAAACCTAAGCTTTTCCTGTTTGATGAGCCGTTTGACGGGCTTGATGTGCAACGCACCAGCGAGCTCGCCGATATTGTGGTGGCTAATCGGTCAAAGACTACTTTTATCATCTCATCGCATCGGATGGATGTTATGGAGCGCATAGCCGACAAGGTCGTGGTGCTTAAACAAGGCACAGTCGCCGGCGCTGGATCCATAGAGGAGGTCTGCACGACGCTTGCAGGAGCAACCGTTCAAATCTCAGGGCTTGTAGTTGTTGAAACGGCCGCCGAGCGACTTAAATCAGTCTTTCCATCCGCTATAATAAGTAAGATTGGCGCTCAGCTTTTACTCACCGCCCCACAGCTGCAGGCAGAGCAGATTCACGCGGCGCTCACCGAGGTAGGGGAGGGGTCTGCCAACTTAACGATTACATCGCCGCGACTCGTCGATGCCATGAACTACCATCTAGCTGCGATGCGACGGCAGAATCTCAATTAGATAAACCTATCTGGTCTCTTCGTTCGTGATACTTCAGTTCGTCAAGGCTGCTTGACTTGGAGTAGCTCCTTAAACGCTCTCACCACCTCGTAACTACCCCAATCTCTAGCTCCTTCGATCCTTCGTAGCGGGATTCCGCTTTCGGGATCCGGAAACGGTATCGCCTCTCCCTTGCCATCTATCACTACCGCTACCGGGAGACTACTTAGACCAAAGTACCGCTGCGCATCACCGCTACTATCTAGCAAGATCTGAAAGGGAAGCTCCCCATGTTCATGCTGCCAACTCTCCACAGCCGCCGCCGATGTTTGCACTGCAACAGCTACTATCGGAAGGGCTTTAGGGCCCATATGCACAGCCAGACGCTGCAAACTCTCCATCTCATCCCGGCATAAAACGCACCAGGGAGCCCAAAAGACCAATAGAAAGGTGCGGCCTGCAAGGCCTTGTAGGCTCTGTTGCTGCCCTTGGAGGTTAGCAAACCGAAGGGAATACACCCGTGATAGGTAGCCTGCGCTGCGGGAGCCTACCTCCGCTCCGCTAGCCTCAGAGGGGCTTAGCCGCCGCTCCCCACAGCCACAAGCCAAAAGAATACATAGCGCAACTAAGGGGATACTAAATGGATTAAAAATGCGAGCCGTGATCATGGACCTCGTAGACAGACCTTGTTCTAAAGCCCAATTTTTGCTCTAATTTAGGGCGCTTAGGGCACTGCAGCGATTACATATCGAGCACTTCCCACCTGGATGAAGTAGCTCGAGGAGGTCCATAACACAATCCCGCAGATGAAGCTGCGTCAGGCGGATCCTGGGCTACATTCCTAGAGCTCAACATATGATTGGATTTGTCGCAAAAAAGATCTTTGGTACTCGCAACGAGCGGGTGATCCGCTCCTTTAACTCGACGATCGCAAGGATCAACGAACTTGAGAGCTCGATGCGCTCGATGAGTGACGACTCGCTGCGCCAACAGACAGACCTCTTCAGACAGCGGCTTGAAAAAGGCGAACATCTTGATTCACTCATACCCGAAGCCTTCGCCACGGTGCGTGAGGCCTCGCGCCGAGTGCTTAACATGCGGCACTTCGATGTGCAGCTTTTAGGAGGGCTTGTCCTACACACCGGCCGTATCGCTGAGATGAAAACCGGAGAGGGAAAAACCTTAGTGGCGACTCTTCCCTCATACCTGAATGCACTCACCGGCAAAGGTGTGCATGTTGTTACGGTGAACGATTACCTTGCTCGTCGTGATGCCGAATGGATGGGTCGCTTGCACTCCTTTCTGGGGCTCTCAGTGGGGTGCATCCATGCTGGGATGCGCGAGGAGACAAAGCGAGAAGCCTATCTCTCGGACATTACGTATGGCCAGAACAACGAATTTGGCTTCGATTATCTGCGGGACAACATGCGCTTCTCCCGCGATGATATGTACCAACGCGGCCATCACTTTGCGATTGTCGACGAGGTAGACTCGATCCTTATCGACGAAGCGCGTACCCCGCTTATCATCTCAGGCCCCGCCGAGGAATCTACCGATAAGTATATCGAGATAAATCGGATCATCCCGTACCTTAAAAAAGACACTCACTTTCAGGTCGAGGCCAAAACCAAACAGCCATCGTTGACCGAAGAGGGCACCCGCAGAGTCGAAGAACTCATGCAGATCGATAACCTCTTTGACCCAAACAATATCGAGGTTCTGCACCACGTGAACCAAGCCCTGCGGGCCTATACCACCCTCGAGCGGGATGTCGATTACGTCGTTAAAGATGGCGAGGTCATCATCGTTGACGAATTCACCGGTCGCCTCATGCCAGGCCGCCGTTGGTCAAACGGTCTACACCAAGCAGTAGAGGCCAAAGAGGGGCTGCAGGTTGCGCGAGAAAATCAAACGCTGGCCTCGATTACCTTCCAGAACTACTTCCGTATGTATTCAAAGCTCTCCGGCATGACCGGCACAGCGGATACCGAGGCGGTGGAGTTTAAGCACATCTATGGCCTTGAGGTCGTCGTTATGCCGCCCAACCGGCCGATGGTTCGCAAGGACACCGGTGATATCGTCTATCGTACTCGGAAAGAGAAATATGACGCAGTCTGCCAGCAGCTGGTAGAGATCAACAAGACCGGTCAACCAGTCTTGGTAGGCACAATTAGTATCGAGCAAAGCGAATTTCTCTCCAGACACCTTCAAAAGCTGGCGATCCCCCACAATGTACTTAATGCCAAGCAGCATGAACGCGAAGCTGAGATTGTGGCCCAAGCTGGCCGCTATGGTGCCGTTACCATCTCCACCAACATGGCAGGTCGTGGCACCGACATCTTACTGGGTGGCAACCCAGAGTTTCTTGCCGCCGCCGAGGCCAAAACCAAAGATCTGCAAGATCCAACATACCAGGCAGCGCTAGAGAGATATCGCGCTACCTGCGAAGAGGAGAAACGGAAGGTAATCGAAGCCGGTGGACTCTTTATCATCGGCACAGAGCGCCATGAGTCTCGCCGGATTGACAACCAGCTACGAGGACGAGCTGGCCGGCAAGGAGATCCAGGCTGCTCTCAATTTTATATCTCCCTAGAAGACGAGCTGATGCTCCGATTCGGCGGGGAGTGGATGCAGAACATCATGCAGCGAGTTGGCTGGGAGGAGGGCATCGCACTGGATGGTCGCCTGATTAGCCGCTCTATTGAAACAGCCCAGAAGCGAGTAGAGGCATTCCACTTCGACAGCCGTAAACATGTCACTGAGTACGACGATGTGATGAACAAGCAGCGGCAGGTGATATACAATATGCGGATGCGGATTCTTTCAAACGAAGGGATCCGTGACGAGGTACGCTCGATGGTCGACGACCTAATCGAGGAAACAGTACTATCAAACTGCCCAGAGAATCTAAAACCAACGCAGTGGAACCTAGAACAGGTCACCCAACGGTTCATCCACTT
Source organism: Bdellovibrionota bacterium (assembly GCA_044371155.1). GTDB lineage: Bacteria > Bdellovibrionota_C > UBA2361 > UBA2361 > UBA2361 > CAZTER01. The sequence continues at coordinate 1,446 of JBILUF010000009.1, read as the reverse complement.
ATTCCACCGCGAAAGTGAGATTGCGGCGGATATCCGTGCTAATCGGCAGCAGCTCTTTGATGCGCTGCGCACCCAGGCCCAAGAGTTGTATGATACTCGGTTAGCGGTGCTCGATGAGAAGCTTGCGCGCATTGGAGCGCTGAGCACGGGAGAGAACTCTCCGATTGCGGTGCAGATATCACGCGGCAAAGATAAGCCCTTTGACTTTTCTACAATTGAGCAAGACACCCTACTCGAGACCCTTGATCACTACTGGAACCTACACCTCCAGGAGATGGATCACCTCCGCGAAGGGATCGGGCTACGCGGCTATGGCCAGAAAAACCCGCTACATGAGTATCAACGGGAGGGGTTCCTATTATTTCAAGGGGTGCTCAACGAACTCAAAGAAACCGTCGTACGAAAACTCTATTATTACGATGTTCCCGATGCCACTGAGCTAGTGGCGCACTTCCAAGAGGAGATGCGCCGCCGCGAGGAGGTCTCGCGTCAGATGCAGATGGTGCACGAAACGCCCCAAGCTGTTGGCGCACAGTCCAGTACCAGCGCCGAGCCGCAACCCACCCAGGCGGCGGCTCCGATGCCAGCACCTGCCTTTAGCCACGGCGGACAGGTTCTTGAGCTCGCGCCAGAGAAAGATCCTGTTGAAAGCCGCGCTCGGCTAGAGGCCCAACGCAAAGCGCGCAGAAAAGCCAGCAAGAAATAATCAGTTTGGTGAGCTCTCCCATCCATACCGTGCTTATTGCCGCCGTGAGCGCGGATGGAAAGATTGCCGACCAACAAGGAGATCAAAGCACGCTCACCAATGCGGCCGATCGTGCACACTTGGCCTCCTACCTTCGCGCTGCAGATCTACTGTTAGTAGGGCGATGCACCTTTGAAGAGCACCAAGCGGTGCTGCAGCGATACCGCTGCGTTGTGGCTACCCGTAGCCCCCTGACTTTTGACGCGACGGCATCCAAGACACCTCACACGGGGCTCTGGCAGATACCGAATGGCCCGATCCTCTGGACTCCTGATCTAGTATCGTTTCCTGAGCTCTGCCAGCACCTGCAAGTGACCTCGCCCTGTATCGTTGGAGGCTCTAAACTCTACACTACTGCGCGCCGCGCAGGCTGGGTAGACGAGCTGGTGCTCACTTATGTCCCGGATATCAACCTGAGCGGGGGAATTTCGTTATTTGAAGACCTCCCGGATGAAACGGTGTGGCACAAGCTCTCTTCGGGTCAAGTTGGCTTTACCCTAGCCGAGGAAACCTCTCTGTCAGGCTCTGCACCTAACAGTAGGTGGCAGGTGCGTCACTATAGGCGAGAGACAAAATCTAGCCACTAACCATTCTCTAGCCTGATCTGCCTCTACCTAAGCCAGCAATCTTTGCCGTGCATTCTTGCAGATTGCTACGACTCCCGGATGCTTAATCTTCCTCTCGACCGAGATTGCGTAAAT
>JBILUF010000235.1:0-4661 GCA_044371155.1 Bdellovibrionota bacterium | reverse complement strand
TACCTGTGCTCTGATAGGCCGTAGCGAGTAACAGACGCATCGCAGTGCCATCTGCAAGTGCCGTTGATAATCCGTGAATGTGCGAGAGTTTTTTGCAGATACCGGTGGCGCCGAGGTCGCGCAGGGAAAAGGTTAGCATCAGTTTGATTAGGCAGGCTATGGCTGCAGAGTCCGCGCCACCACTTAATGAGATTACAAATCCCTGCGACCGGGTCTTGCAGAGATAGTCGAAAAGACCCCGCGACACCGCTCGAGCGAATTCCTCGAGCTTGAGGCTCGATACCTCCTGGTCCATAATCTTTAGCGGTCTGGAGGATTCCCAGGCTCCTGCTGCATGTGTTGGGGCAGTGCCACTGTGAGCCGGAAGCGCGGGAGCATGCACTAGCCCATACCCGGTGGAGGACTCTTGGGGGGCGACGTCAGAAGCAGTAGGAAGATCAACAAGCGCAGCCGTTAGCTCAACATCGCGAAAGGTAAAACGTTCCCCTGAGGTGATGATATCGCCGCATGAAGCAATGATGCGGTCTCCGCCATACAGCGCTCTGCCCGCCTCGCATCCAAGCAGGTTTGCGTAAACATATACCCCTGAAATCAGCGCAGAGCCCTTTGAGACTAGCTCCTTCACCACAGCATTTTTGCCAAAGGCGAAGTGGCTGGCGCTGGGATTAGCTATAAGTCCAACGCCCCGCGTTGCAAGATCGCAGGCATGTCGCTCTGGTACCCAGGCATCGTGACAGATCTCATAGCCGACCTTAGTGCCGCCCAAGGAGAACACCACATCGCCGAACGGAAGCGCATGTTCTCCCATCTGTACATGCGCGAGCTTGCCCACCGGCCACTGCGAGAACCAGCGTGGCTCATAGTGAATGCCGGAGCCATCGAGATGCTTTTTGGCAACAAGGCCCAGAGGCCGACCATCGCAACAGATGAGATTACAATTGTAGAGCTGGCCTTGGTGTGAAAATGGTAGCCCGATGTTTAGCATCAGGCCTGAGGTCTGCTTGCTAAGAGCTATCGCCAGTTCTACGGCGCGAGCCTGCACATGAGGAGCAAGAAACATATCCTCACAGCCGTATCCCGTCAGGGCCAGTTCCGGCAGCACCAAGAACTGGGCCTTTGTGGCGAGGGCGAGTTGAATCGCCTGCTCAATGCGCGCTCTATTCCCGTCCCAGTCAAGCGGAGTCTGATTAAGTGAAGCAGCGGCAACGATGCGGGGGGCCATGGTGGGGTAATCCAGAAATTTTGCCGGTAAGTGTACGGCGAATTGCGCGCAAAGGTCTACTGCCCAGAGGATGTACGTAAGGGAATCTGCACCAGGTCGGATTGGGCAGGCACCGGGACCCCCTCAGCAGGCAGCAGATCAGCTCGGGCGGAGCAGAAGTCGCGTACATCGCATTTGCGGCATTTAGAGCTCTGCGGGGTCGGAATCGACGGGGTACCGTTTAGGATTCCGCGCATCTCATCTAGGATTGATTGCAGCCAAGCCTGCCGCTCTGGGGAATTGACGATTTTTATTTTGCGGCAGTTAGCACCGAGGATTAGGTAGCCATACGGCGGTCTTTTGCCCTCGAACTCCTCGATCAGTCGCATATACACCAGGAGCTGAGCAACGTAGCGGTCGCGCAGCTTGCGGGCGAGTGGCTTACGTTCAACTGGGATGAAATAGCCATGTTCCAAAATTACGGCATCGGGCCGCCCTGCAAGACCCTGTACATCCGAGATGTACTCCCGCACGGCATGGGTGTGGCCGCCATCAATACTTACCGCGGTGGCGCGTTTTTCAAGACCGCTCTCGGCCCGTCGTTGCTCAAGGGATTTGATAAATCGTTCAATGACCAGCAGGAAGATGACGAGCAGTACAGAGAGAAGAATCTCCTCGCCCCGGGAGAAGTGTAACTTATCGATAAGTTGTTGCGTGGAGGTGTTCATTTCGAATGCACCCACAGCAGCAAGAGAAGCACCATCGCAATCAGGACTCGAGCGCCATAGGTAAGGAAGATTACCTCCTCATGGCCTTTGGTCCATAAGGCGTGCAGTTTCATCCCTTCGCGCGAAGCGTTGGCATGAATCTTTGATCCCTTTCTTTGTTCGATTACTTTGAGGCGCCAGGATTCAGGGCAGACGGTGTAAGAGCCCACTTCGCCAGCGGAGAGGATGAATTTTCCAAAACTGTTCTTGCGAGCCATCTCAAAAAACCTACTGCGTTGATGAGCCTACTCCCCATCATCCGAACCTTGTAGATAGTTATGACAGGTGTCGCTCGATATGGCGCCTAACTAGGGCACAAGAATGTTTTTCACCGCAAAGACCACTAAGACCACGAAGTTAATCATTTTTTGGTGGTCTTTGTGGTAAGACAAGCATGCTCAGTGATTCAAGTCCGTTGTAAGGATCATTCCAAAGCCCTAGCGCCTAACCATTGATATTGTCTTTGAGTACGATTTTCTCGCAGGAATAGCTTGATAGCTCTACGAGCTAACCGCAGGGGCAGGAATGCGTTAGCAGTTAGGACTATTTACGGGGCTTGATGAAGGTCGCTAATGCCTCTGAAAGCCGGTGCAGCAGACTTCGCTCGTGGAGCCCGTTCCCAGGGGGAAGAAGGTCGTCAAAGCTGGATAGGTCATCCACCAAAGGCGTTAGGTCTGGTGCCATCGCAAGCTCACGTCCGAAATGCGAGGTGGGCACATGCGCGGTTTCAATAAGATACTGAGCCTCGGGGGCTTGCTGATGAGTGAGCCGCCAGAATGCGTATTTTGCGCTGCCGCTTGTGAATTCGCAGCTCACAACGTACCGACCGCGTCCTAGGTCACCTTTAACCTCGATGCTAAAGTCTTCGTTCGGCTCAAGAAAAAAGCTCGTTTCAAGCGTTTCGTTCCAGCCACGACGAGCCCGATGGGCTGAGAGCTCATCAGAATAGAGCCCGTGCAGGGTGCGGGTCTGTGGGTCAAAGCAGACCCCGTCAACCAGCTCTATTTCAGCAATCAATTCAGATAGTTGAGCCTCTTTTGCGTGTTGCAGCATAGATTGTGATTGCCCCCTAAAACCTTCTATAAGGGGGTATCGACCAAACAGGGCCCAGGCTTGATATCTAGAATGAGATGGGTCCGGTTAATTAGTCCTGAATTGGTTCCACTTTTCAGCGGTTTAGTCTATGGTACCGAGTCAAGTGGCCTGGCTTTACAGGTCAGGTATTTATGAAAGCTGTCGACGAAAGCTAACGTGTGCGGCGGGCTTCCAAGTTCATCCCTGAACCGCCTTTTCATGCTTGTCGCTTCAGGGTGTTTGCACATGTCACTTCGCGTGGCCTGCTTCGTCGAAGCTAATCAGATGGAACGTATCTTCTTATCTTAAAAAGAAAAAATTATGCGAAATGGAAACAGAGGTAGATCTTCCCGCGGGCGTGGTGGTCACAGAGGCGGTGAGCGCGGCGGCGGCGGCGGTGGTGGATATGGTCGAGGCGGCGGTGGCCGGGGACGTGGCCGCGGTGGACGTGGTCGCGGTGGACGCGGGCGCGGCGGAGACAGGGGAGATCTTCTGAGATCTGCTGAGAGCGGCAATAAGCGTGAGCGTATCGCTGTTGAGAGTGGATTTCTTGTAATGATCGATCAGTTCATGCTCGCTAATCCGCAGTTTATCAATCAGCTCGCGGAAAAAATGGACGCTGCTCCTGAGGCAAAGGATGCCATCATTCGCAAGTTTGGTGGTTCTGTGGTCGAAGTAGAGCCTGGCACCTATCGAATTGAGCGTGACCCATTCGCCTTCTCTATCATTGTTCACCCTGAAGGTGTGGAGGGTGATGTTGAGGAGTGGATCAGTCGCGCAAGCTCTGCAAAGCAGGGCGACCTGTTCGTGGATACTCGCTGCTTGGCGATGATCGATCGTGAATTGCTAGATGACGCAAGCCTACTCGAGAAGTATCAACAGCTCTGGTTTAGCGGCCAAGATAAGGCCTGTCGCGATCTGATTCGTGACAACGGTGGAGCGGTGCGTTATGGGTTCCAGCGCAACGGGGACGAACTTGAGATTCACTCCGTTCCAGATGAGAACGTAGTGTGCTTGTGGCCAGTTGGTGGACCAGTGAAGCAAGCAGCATCGGAGCAGGATAGAGATGCCGGGATGGATGAGATGAGCCCAGAGGCTTAATCGCAGCATCAGAGCGGTTCAATCCGAAAAAGCCGGCTAGGGTCAACCCTAGTCCGGCTTTTTTCTTTGAGTGCGCTGTGGTTAACGGCGCGCTTGTTTTGCAGGATGCAGCTCTATCGGGAGGCGCCTCCGGTCGGGAGGGCAGCGCGAATATGCCGTCTGTTCAATTACGTGACTCCCATGAGATTATGGTGCCTGGGAGGATCGAGCATGCGCAGATTCCTAGCAGTGCTGCTACCGTTGATTACCGTGGGTTGTGCTGTGCACTCCGGTCAACCGATCTCCCCCGTTTTGTATAAAGTCTCAAAGGGCGAAACGCTCACACAGATCGCCGACAGGTTTTCAATCTCTCTCGGTACTCTCTCTGAGCTGAATGCTGTAAGTGACGCTGAGCGGCTGCGCGAGGGGACAATGCTGCAGCTCCCCGAGATTGATCAGGCGGCGGTAGAACCCGAAATGGTGCAGCGTGTCGCGCTGGGCGGAAAGGTTCCACAGCGAGGGATTGAGCTTGGGCGGGC
>JBILUF010000234.1:0-4666 GCA_044371155.1 Bdellovibrionota bacterium | reverse complement strand
AACAGCTAGGCACGGTTGATAACTTCATTAAGGTGCGAAGGAGTGAGATATCAATCGCAAAGAATAAAGCCCCACTCACTAAATCTTTTCGCTCCCTTAAAAGTGCGATGAGCAAGCTACTGACTATCACCAGCAAATCGAGGCTAGAGCTGTATAAACGTAATACCGGCCGACAGATTTCGGCGATTATGACGTCTATTAAGTAGTACTTGTTATTGCCCTATAAAACGGATGCATATGCGAAAAGCTCTTTCTGTACCCTTAATTCTTCTGTTAGCCACTTCGGTAGCGGCTGCCCTCGTCGCGGTGCAACACCCGGAGATCTTTAATGTATCCGAGGATTCTAAAACCGAGCCGATAGAGCTTCTTTCGCAGAACCCCCTCCCCGCTGGACACAGTGCGGCACCCGATCAACATCCTGCGGCTGTGGCATCGCTTGGCAGCACAAGCGATCTCGCAGGGCTTCTTCAAGCTGCTCCAGGTAGAGGTGACGGAGTCGGCGCCGAGTATCGGGAGCGCACCACAGCGCTCCTCAAGGAAGCAGCCCGCACCGGTAGCAAAGCGCTATTAGATGAGATCGGCGCTCTACCAAAAAACTGCCCAGGGTGCGGCGAATTGTTTAGGACAATTCAGGAGCTCTTCAAGGATTCCAGCCTCTCAAGCGATGAGCAGATATATCTCGCGAGCGCGTTGGCTGCCAGCGGAACAGCTTCAAACCAGGCCTTTCTATACGACCAGTTCCGCCGCGCCAGCGCCGATCCCAGCTCCGCACCAATACCCGCTGCCACGATCGCACGCCAACTTGAACGCAATCAACAAGGTGGCCCTCTGGCTGGTGAGGTAGTGGATCAGATAACAAACGATCTTCAGTCCGATAATCCTTATCTGCGTGAGGCTGCGATCTCTCTTCTCACGCGCCAACGCTCTCGTGAGGCTGCCGAGCGGCTCTATGAGTATACAGTCAATAACGCCGACCGGGATGGATTTTACCGACAGGGTATGGGATTGGGACTTATGACTCCAGAGCCTGAGGCTTTCCCCTTCCTTGAGGACCTGGTCCGCAAACAGGATCAATACTCACACCTGGCGCTCAAAGCTCTCCTCAACGGAGGCGCTGACGGAGTCGGTGCTGCGATGAGCCTTCTTGCAGAGATTCCGGGCTCTGTAGCCAATCGCGCGCTTATCATGGGGGCAGTCGACCATATTCCGATGTATGGCCCGACTCTCAAATACATTGAGAGCCTCACCTCCTCACCGAATCCTACAATAAAAGAGCTCGCTAGGGATGTTGTACGCGAATACCAATCACGACAAGCGGCGCTGAAAAAAGGGATCGAGTACAATGAGAACTATGCCAGCGGTATCATCTTGCCGACTCCGGGACCGTATTAAAATAGGGATTAAAAAGTTCGAGCGGAAGAAGCCGCTGTTGACCTACCAAGAGACAAAACTAACAATTACATCTCCGAGCGTGTAACAAATTGACCACCTACTGCAGGTAGCTCTTGCTGCGATTCCAGCGGCGGTGGCGCTCGGCGGTAAGACCTATGTGGCTGGTCATCGCCTTAAACCGAATAGTGAGATCGAGGGATTCTTCGTTGCTCGGTTCCAGAAATGAGTGGGGCGGAAATGAGTGGAGCGCCGGCGTCTCACGATGCCTACCGCACTCGAGAGTAGAGTGTCTCAAGCACATGATTCTTTTTCGGCCCAGTTACCGTGTATCGAATTCTAAATTGGTTTTGATCGGTCACGCTTAACTCGCCCTTATACAGATCCGCCTTGCAGAGATGACTTCCGCTTAACTCTCCTTCGCTCGGACCGCTAGAGTCTAACTTCATGAACAACCCGCTCTGCTTTCCTGAATTCGAGAAGTATAATGCGAGTTGGCTATCATCGAATCTGTAGATGTATTCCCGAAAGCCGGAGAGTAGCTCCCCGTTCGGGGCGGGAAACTTTAACGTTTCCCGATACAGCAATGCGGATGGTTCATCTTGAATCGGGGACAGGTGAGCCTCTCCCGTCATGACCGAGAATCCGGTTATAGACCGCCTCAAATGCCAAGCGCCTAGGAGATAGGCCGAGGATATGAGCAAGTTGTCTGCTAGAATCACTGCCATCCGATAATACTAGTAACTGCGGTGAAATGGCACTAGATGGCGCTTTAGGGTGCGTTGGGTCAGGTAGGCTGACGCGCATCAGTTGATTTTTATGTATTCTGGCGATACTCAAATTCGGATGGGATCTAAATCCTCGCAGAGGATTACGTTCTTACGTCTCATCGTGCCCCAGCGCTTGCGCCGCCAAACACGGAAACTCAACTGATTCGGGCCGTACGTGGTAAGTGGATAATCGTACATGCATCCAACGGTGCCAAACGCCATGACCGCTACACTCTTGCCTCTCATACATGAATAATCCCCTCGCTCGGGTCCCCGAAAGTACGCGCCTCGTGCCTTGAAAATCGGTTGGCGGAAACAAATGCCAGGAGGCTATCCAAGTGTAGCGGCGAGATGCGAATCCTAGCTTTCGTTACTGATGAGCGAGAAATATCGAAGATCGCTACGTCACTTGGGATCCGTCTCTCGCAGAGAGACTCTCGCAAAATTCCACAAGCCTCGGCTCGGCGAGAGCCGAGACGGGTCCCCAAGGCAACAGCTCCGCAACAGAAGCTTTTCGATGAAATACACCCAAGATGACTTCATCTAAACGCTGTCGCTGGGTGTCTTGCATCCGGTTATGAAGCATAGTTTGGTTCTAGGGGTTAAGGGTGCTCGCTGGCTTGCGTCGTAAGCCGCCCCTGCACCTTTTACCGTCGGGCCTCGCCCTGCTATACTTCGCGCACTCTCACCACGGTGTTAATTTTGTTATGTACCCTAACGATTACTCAAACGAAGCTTGCAAAGAAGCGCATCGAATTTCCCATCGTCTTGCATTCCATACGAGAATCTACCATCTCTTTCGGCCTTCAAAAGAGATCTTCCGCCGAGTATGTAGGTATCCTCAAACGAAGCCGATGTATCGTAGGGAGCGAGATCCACAGGAACACCGATGAGAGAGAGAGAGAGAGAGAGAGAGGAGCCGTGTAGCGAAGAGGTGATAAGCACGGCACTTCCCCTTTTAGGTACTGTAGTCTGGCCTTAGAATTATCCACGGACTGCTGCCCAACGACTCCGGATCTGCTAATCCAGGGCGATATCATACTCGTCTGGCTGGGCTTCGGGCGCTTCAGCATCGTCGACCGGTACAGGGGGAAACACGATCTCGTGAATCCGTGCTACCAGTGGCTCAAAGCCTTCTTTCTTTATGGCTGATACCGGTATCCCATCGGTCTCAGCGATTAACGCCCGCAGCTCCTCGTCAGTAGCGGCATCGACCTTGTTCAGCACCACTAGGCTTGGGGTCTCGGTAATTCCCATCTCGGCAAGGGTGCGGTCCACTGCCGCCTTCTTCGCAAGGGCCTCAGGATCAGATGCATCCAATACATGCAGCAGCAGATCCGCATTATGTAGCTCCTCAAGAGTTGCTCTAAAGGCACTTGTGAGCTCCTTCGGCAATTCACGGATGAATCCCACAGTGTCACTCAGCACAACTGAGTGCGGGCGCACTCCGAAGTTACCTTCTCGTGGGGATAACACTAATTTCCGCTGGGTGGGATCAAGCGTTGCAAAAAGTTTATCCTCTGCCAGGACGTCGCTGCGGGTTAAGGCGTTAAAAAGGGTAGACTTGCCAACGTTGGTATATCCAAGGATAGACACCAGTGCTACGCCATAACCAACTCGACGCTTCCCGCGCAACGTACGCTGTTTTGAAAGCTGCTCAATCCGTTTCTCGAGCATCGTGATCCGGTCGCGAATGCGCCGCCGACCGATCTCCATCTTGGTCTCTCCAGGCCCTCGTCCACCGATTCCTCCGGTCAGACGCGATAAGCCGGTATCTTTCTCCTGAAGCCTCGGCAGGTTGTACTTAAGCTGTGCAAGCTCCACCTGCAGCCGCCCTTCGCTACTTTTAGCGCGCTGGGCAAAGATATCCAGAATCAGCATGCTGCGGTCAATAACCTTTAGCTCGGTGGAGTTAGTAATCGTGCGCCACTGGCCCGGGGTGAGCTCACGGTCGAAGATAATAAGCTCGGCATCTAACCGCAGACACCGCAGCACCATCTCCTCTAGTCGCCCCTTTCCCACTACTGTCTTGGGGTCGGGCTCACGTCGCTGCACAACGGTATCTACTACCTCAACACCCGCAGTGCGGGCGAGCTCTAAGAGCTCACGCATAGAGCTTTCGGCCCGTTGTGCGCCAAAATTATACACCCCGACTGCCACCGCTCGAATCATCCCAGTGGTACGAGCAGACTCTGTGCGTGCCACAAGCTCATCCTCGAGCTCGCGCATAAAGGCAGCAAAATCAAGATCGAATGAGCCAAGGTCAGCCACCCGCTCCGTGCGCACGGCCTCGGTCTGATCAGGCCCCGGCGGCAGGAGATGCGCATAGGCTAGCGCCATGCGATTGTTCCCCTCTTTCAGGCTTACTACTGTATCGAGCCTTAGCTTCTGAAGATCGCCGTAGATATCAGCGGGGATTATCGGCTCGCGCTCGGGGTCAGAAAGGTCGCTGAACAAGAGTCGCAGCCGCCGTAGCCTGCCGCGACCTAAGCGATACCGTCCAAGAT
>JBILUF010000233.1:0-4670 GCA_044371155.1 Bdellovibrionota bacterium | reverse complement strand
ATATTTCCCCTCGATTGCGGACAATCAGCGCATCCTCTGGGCCGCTAGCTCAAAAGAGCGGCACTCCCATATTGATGGCGGCTATCAACTGTTCATGCAGCAAGAGGGCCAGATTGTACAACTGACTAATGATACTGCCACTAATCGCTGGCCGATTATCGTCCCGTAAGCTACGCACGAGCAATACAAGCCGGTCTAGCGCCCCCGCCGTTGCGCTCCACCGCTCCCCTTACGCCGCCTCCCCTAAAGCCCTATCCGGGATCAGATACCGCACAAACCACTGCGCGGCCCGATGTGCCACCTCCTCCAAAGCCCCTGGCTCCTCAAACAGATGCCCTGCGCCGCGAATCACCCCCAGCTCGCTGTGTGGCCCGAGCTTCCCCAGCACCTCACGATTGAGTGCCAACACCTCAAAGTCAGCACTCCCCACCAGCAGTAAGGTATGCGAGCGCACCGCTGCGAGCTCATTGCCGGTGAGGTCGGGCCTGCCGCCGCGTGATACCACCGCCTTAATCTTCTCGCCAAACGCCGCGCTCGCCCGCAGCGCGGCGGCTGCCCCGGTGCTGGCGCCGAAATAACCCAGCGGCAACCCCTGCACCTCCGGACGTGCTTCCAGCCAGCTTGTGACATCAATCAATCGATGGGTGAGAAGCTCGATATCAAAGCGGGCCTGCGGATCCTCATCCTCGCGTGGAGTAAGCAGATCAAACAGAAACGTGCCGATGCCAAAGTCATGTAAACGCTCCGCAACAAAGCGGTTACGGGGGCTAAACCGGCTGCTGCCGCTGCCGTGAGCAAATAGCACCACACCGCGCGCCTGCGGCGGGATGAATAGCTCCCCTTCCAGTAGAGTACGATTTAGAAAGATCTCAAGCCGCGTTGCGATGGTTGCTTCCATGCTTCCCCCCTATTCCTCCGGTCCCAAGAGCAGCAGGGAGCAAAAGGTGTGCCGCGCTACAGCTACTCAGCTCTGGTATATGGCCCGCATTGTAAGGCAGAGCATCGCAGATCATTTGCGGCACGCACTTTGCTCCTACAGTGTAGATAGGAGGGATCCCGGCCACAGAGCTCTCGGTGCGGCCCCTCCATGAGGTGGATACTATGCCGCTCTTACTAAACCGGATCACTGCCGGCATCGCCCTGGGTGAGGAGGTGCAAAGACGGGTGCAGCATCACGATACGGTGGTGCTGGGACTAGCCCGCGGCGGGGTGCCTGTGGCGTATCAGGTGGCCAAGGCGACGGGAGCGCCTATGGATGTGTTGGTGGTGCGAAAACTTGGGGTGCCAGGGCATGAGGAGCTCGCCTTCGGGGCGATAGCACCGGACGGGATACGGGTGGTAACTGACGAGGTCGTCTCTGAATGTGGGGTGAGTGATCGCAGTATCGCAGAGGTCGAGCGGCGCGAGCGTACAGAGCTAAAGCGCCGAGAGCTGCTGTATCGATCTGGAGCTGCGCCCGTAAGGGTGTCCAATCGTGAGGTGGTGCTGGTGGATGATGGGATCGCAACGGGGGCCAGCATGATGGCCGCAGTGCGTTGGGCTAAGGCGCAGAAGGCATCCCGCATCATCGTGGCAGCGCCCGTGGGTGCTAAAGAGAGCTGTCGGCTGCTACTAGGTGAAGGCTGCGACGAGTGTATCTGCAGCCACACCCCCCAGCCCTTCGGCGCGGTGGGGCTTTGGTATCAGGACTTTGCGGCAGTAGAGGATCTGGAGGTGCAGGGATTTTTGCAAGAACGACAGGAACAGGTGGTGTGCTCGCCTAACTAAAGGGTGGATATACTTATGAAGCAACGCTGGATTGTATTGTGCGACAAAACAAAAGCCAAAGTATTTGAGTACCTGGGGGGCGGGCTGGCTCTGCACGAGTTGTTTGAGCTAGACAACCCCGATGGTACACTAAGAGAGCAAGAGCTCGTGAGCGATCGTCCGGGCCGCGCGGCTCGCACCAAACATACCCAGCGCAGCCCCATGAATCAGCAGCACTCACACCAAGAGCAGGTGCAGCTGCGATTTTTTGCGCAGCTTGCCGCCCGCCTCGCCATGCATAGGGAGCAGGGCCAATTCGATACCCTGGTGTTAATGGCGGAGCCACGCACCCTTGGGCGGCTTCGCCCTGCGATGGCACAGCACAAGTGCTTGAGCGTCGAGGTAGAGGTTCCTCACGATCTGCTCAAGGCTCCTGTGCCCTCAATTCTGGAGCATGCGCACCGTGCCCTAGCGCCGACTGCCTCAGAGGTGCGCTCATGAGTGCACAGCCGGCTCACCCAGCAGTCGACTCAAGACAGCCGTGGGGCAGTCGGTATATCCGCTGGTTTGCAGAGGTGGGCCTCGATGACATCGCCCTAGTTGGCGGCAAGAACGCTGGCCTAGGCGAGCTCCTGCGCGGAGTAAAAGCAGCAGGAGTACAGGTGCCAGATGGCTTTATCATCACCACCGCGGCGTTTCAGAGCTTTATCGAGGCAAATGCGCTAGACACCCCACTGCATGCAGCGCTTGATGCCCTCGACCCCACAGATATATCCGCGCTGAGCAAGGCCGGGGCCGCCTGTCGCAGCGCCCTGCTTGCCGCGCCCCTGCCAGCCGCCGTAGAGCACGCCATCCGGCAAGGATATCGCGCCCTTTGCCACAGGCACGGCGGCGATCTTTCAATGGCGGTGCGCAGCAGCGCCACCGCCGAGGACCTGCCCCATGCAAGCTTTGCAGGGCTGCATGATAGCTTCCTGCACATTAACGGCGAGCAGCAGCTCCTCACCGCTTGCCGCAGCTGCTTTGCCTCGTTATTCACCGATCGCGCTATTTCATACCGTAGTGAGCGCGGCTACAATCACTTTGCAGTGCGTCTGTCGGTCGGAGTGCAGCAGATGGTGCGCTCGGATTCTGCAAGTTCCGGGGTGATCTTTACCCTCGATACCGAATCAGGGTTTCGCGACCTGGTGATGATCGACTCTGCCTATGGACTGGGCGAGGGCATCGTCAAAGGCACCGTCACCCCAGATGAGTTTTATGTATTCAAACCCACCTTACGCGCCGGATATGCTCCGATTGTGCGGCGCAGCATAGCGCATAAAGAGTTGAAACTTGTTCATTCATCCGAGGCGCCAGGCACCGTTTGCAGCGTGGCAGTGCCTGAAGAGATGCAGGATCAGGCCTCGCTGGAGGATGCCGAGATCCTCACCTTGGCGCGCTGGGCCTGCGCCATTGAGGATCACTTTCAGCGCCGCGCCGGCACCGAAAGCCCCATGGATATCGAGTGGGCTAAAGATGGCCCCTCAAAGCAGCTCTATATCGTACAGGCCCGCCCCGAGACGGTGCATGCAGGCACCAAGCCACTCGAGCTGCGACAGTATATTATGAAGACCCCGCCCAGTGCGCCCCTGGTGACCGGCATCAGTGTGGGCAGCGCAGTGGCCAGCGGCAAGGTGCGATTAGTACGCTCACCCGCTGAGCTCGGGGAGGTCTTGCAAGGCGAGATCCTGGTGACACGGCGCACCGAGCCCGATTGGGAGCCCGCGATGAAAAAAGCCGCCGGGATAATTACTGATCTCGGAGGGCGCACCTGTCATGCCGCAATTGTAAGCCGCGAGCTCGGCATCCCGGCGGTAGTGGGCTGTGCAAATGCCACCGTGCTGCTGCAAGCTGGACAGCAGGTGACCCTCTCCTGTGCTCAGGGCACCACCGGCTTAGTATATGATGGCTTGCTGCCCTACGAGGTGCGTAAGACCCGGCTATCAGAGCTGCCCCGACCCAAAACCAAGGTGCTCCTAACACTGGCAGAGCCCGAGCGAGCGTTTGCCCTGGCCGCCCTTCCAGCAGATGGAGTGGGGTTGCTCCGCATTGAGTTTATCATCGGTGCACATATCGGCATCCATCCCCTAGCGCTCCTTGAGCCCGAGCGGGTCAGTGACAGCGCCACCCGTGAGCGTATCCATGAGATAACCGCTCAGTATATCAACCCAGCGCAGTTTTTTATCGATCGACTGGCCGAAGGGATCGGCACTATTGCCGCAGCCTTCTATCCGCGCGAGGTGATCGTGCGGTTTAGCGACTTCAAAAGTAATGAGTATGCCGATCTGCTGGGCGGGCTCGACTTTGAGCCCACCGAGGATAACCCGATGCTGGGGTTTCGCGGCGCCAGCAGATATTACCATCCCCACTACCGCAAAGGATTTGCCTTGGAGTGCGCCGCCATCAAAAGGGTGCGCTCCCAGTACGGATTGTCTAACGTCAAAGTGATGGTGCCCTTCTGTCGCACCCTCGAAGAGGCGCGCCGCACCATCACCGAGATCACATCCAACGGTCTTTTTACAGCCGAGCCTGGATTCGAGATCTATATGATGTGTGAGATCCCAAGCAACGTAATCCTTGCCGACGATTTTGCCGAGCTATTTTCGGGCTTCTCAATCGGCTCAAACGACCTCACCCAACTTATCCTCGGGGTCGATAGAGACTCCGAGATCGTTGCCCCGCTATTTGATGAGCGCAATCAAGCAGTCGTCTCCATGATTCGCACCGTCATCCGTGCTGCACGGCGCTGTGGCCGCAAGATTGGCATCTGTGGCCAAGCACCCAGCGACTACCCCGAATATATTCAGCTCCTAGTAAGTGAGGGGATCGATAGCGTTGCGCTTAACCCCGACGCCTTCTTGCCAGGGCTGCTAGCGATTGCTAAG
>JBILUF010000232.1:0-4676 GCA_044371155.1 Bdellovibrionota bacterium | reverse complement strand
CAAAACGGCAAGGATGTTGCCAGTAGCAGCAAACAAACTGCCGGTAGCCATCCACGCAGGTAGCGTCTTGTCTCTGCGGCGCAAAATATAAAAAGTGCCCCACCCGCCAGAGCGGCACTGACAATCCGCCAGATCGCAAGCGATACCTCAGGGTTAAACTGCAGAATTGGGCCGAGAAAAAGCAGCAGCCAAGGCGGGTTCCACATCATGGTAGGATTGGGATAGGGAAGCCCTGCGCTCTGTTGCAGCGAAAGCATCAAGGCGGGGTCGTAAGGATTTGCTCCCTGGTTCGCTAACCGAATGGCCGCCCAATACTGGAGGAAATCAATTTCGAAAGGGGTTGGCAGATCCACAGATACTACTGCTATGAGCCGTAAAGAGGGGCAAACGAAGTATTCTTTGAAATATCGCAGACAGATACATACCGCAATTGCGAAATGCCAAGTTACCCAAGAATGATATGACGTCCTTCGCAATCTGCTTGACGATTGCGGCCTCTGGAGGGGATAGTCCTAGCATTCAATGGAATCCCTTTGGCAACTGAAAAAAATAGTCACAGGGGGCCAGACCGGGGTTGACCGGGCGGTGCTTGATGTAGCGTTAGAGTTGGGAATTGCAGTGGGCGGCTTTTGCCCTCGCGGTCGGTTAGCAGAGGATGGGGTGATTAGCCAGCGCTACCCTCTGGAGGAGACTCCGTCAGCTGAGTATTCTGAGCGCACGGAGTGGAATGTACGCCATTCTGATGCCACGTTGGTGTTAACTCCCGAAGCGCCTACGGGTGGTACCTTACTTACGGTGGAGTGGGCAGAGAGGTTAAAAAGGCCCGTTTTGGTAGTGGAGCCAGAGTCGCAACAAAGGGAAAAAGTCATCGCATGGCTTACGCACCATCGCCCTGGTGTTTTGAATATTGCTGGCCCGCGCGAGAGTATCGCACCGGGGATTTATACAGATACGGTAGGTTTCCTTATGGCGCTGTTTCGGTCAGAGATTGTATGCGGCTAAATCAGAGAGACAAAGAGATTCTATCAGCACTTCAAGCGAATGCCGATGAGCCGCTTAAGGCGGTGGCCACCGCCGCGGGCGTCAGCGAGCCATCGGTGCGACGGTTGCTTTCAAAGGGGATGGAGACCAATCAGATCCGACGGCGCGTATATGTAAACCTTTTTGCCCTCGGATTACAGCAGTATGCGGTCTTTTTCGCAATTCCGCCCAAATCGATTTCGAAGAAGGCCAAGATGCGCGAGGTGCTTCTGCGCGCCCCGTTTGTGGAGCTGCTGATTGAGGTAAGCGGTAGGTATCATTTTGGGCTCGTGTTGACGGTGCGCTCCGCTTTCGATTTGGAGCGATTCTTTGATTTTGTTAGCGCGCAAAGTAAAATTGAAGTTACTGACCTTGCGCTGCAGGCCCGTACCGGCTGGTACTATTTCGGGGCAAGGTATCTTTGCTCCAGTGGGCATCCAGAGCCTATCCATGTTGTGCCAACGGGTGATACCCGGAGTCTCTCGAGCAGTGAATCCGAGGCCCTATACGCGTACGCAGCAAGCAGTGACGGCAACCGCTCACGGATGGCGCGCGAACTTCGGGTTCCGCCAGCGACCTTACAGTATCAGATTTCAAATCTGCGGCGGTCGGGGGTGGTGCTTGGCGTGCGGTATCAGATAGCCCCCGAGATGACAGGTTTTCAGCCGTATCGCGTGCTTCTTAACACCAACTATCCGGCCAGCTCAAATCGCCTCAAGATATACAACTGGTGTAAGCAGGCTCCCTATGTTGTAAGCCTGATGCAGGGAGTAGGGCCGTGGCAGTATGAACTAAGGGTCGAGGCCCCTAACCAGACCGCAGTAGCGAGTACCGTTGATGATCTCACCGAACGCTGTGCCGACTTTATTCATCACGCCGAGATAGTGCCAGTGGTGAAGGTGCTTAAGATGCAACTTTGTCCAGATCGAGAGGTTTTTAGTTGCAAGCAGGGATACAACTAACTATCCCACCGCCAACATCCGATCCAGTGACACCCGTGCACGATCGCGGATCTCTTTGGGAACGTCGATCTCGTACTGGTTGGCACGCAGCGCGTGCAGGGTGTCCTCAAGAGTTATCTGATTCATGTGCGGGCAGCGTATGCTGCACATCCGCACAATCTCCTTGTCAGGATTCTCGGCGATGATGTTATCGGCCATGCTGCATTCCGTAAGGATAAGATAGGCTGGGGCATTTGTGTTGCGAACATAATCCGCCATTTTGCTGGTGCTGGAGGAGCAGTCTGATGCTGCTACCACTTCAGGGCTACTCTCTGGGTGGGTTATCACCAGGACTCCCGGATACTGCTCACGAACTGCTTTAATGTCATCGACCGTAAAGCGCTCATGCACCTCGCAGCGACCTTTCCAGCCTATCATCACAGGTTTGCCTATCTGTACTGGTTCGGCTGGCTTTGAAAGATCGGGAATAATAACAGTCTTGCCTGTCTCGGCTGCTACGTTTTTGCCTAGATATTCATCGGGTAGGAAGATTACCGCGTCGCCAGGCAGTGACTGCACCAGCTTGACGGCGTTGCCCGAGGTGCAGCAGTAATCCACCTCAGCTTTTACATCTGCGTAGGTGTTAATATAGGTGACGATTGGAACTCCTGGATAGCGGCGACGAAGCTCCCGCACATCCTCGGCAGTGATACTGGCCGCCAAGGAGCAGCCGGCTTCTTTGGCTGGTAGTAGGACAGTTTTCTCTGGATTAAGAATCTTGGCCGTCTCGGCCATGAATTTAACGCCGCAGAAGATAATCGGATTCTTGAGAGTCTTGGCGGCCTCTCGTGAAAGCTGCAGGGAGTCACCAACGATATCTGGTACGGTTTGAAACAGGGCTGGCTCCATGTAGTTATGCCCTAGAATAATCGCCCCGCGCTCTTTCTTGAGGCGATTGATCTCAAACACTAACTCGGCCTTGGCGGTGATCTCGAAGTCAGGTAGCACGTTGCTAAGCTTGCGCTTCATAGCCTCGCGCGTGAGCTCTAGGGTGGGTTCATTTATCGACATAGCCAGCTTTCTTCTTAGATGTGTTCCGGTAAAGTTGTCTTGAGTAACCAATCTTAACTAGCTTCGGGTTTTTTTCCTGCCACCATTTTGAAGGGAAGGATACCACAGGAGAGAGCAAGAGTCAGGGCCGAGGTGGATTGACCCTTTTATGGTGCCAGTGTGGCTTAGAGCCCCTCAAGAAGGGTCACGGCCTGAGACTTTAGCTCAGAAAGGGGGCTCTGTGCACCGCCAAATAGGGTGCTATCAAGAGTATCGAGAAGTGTCTCGATCTGGAATAAAAGCTGTCTATTCTTTACTACACCGCGGAGCTCCTCTCTTGAAAATTGCTCCGATAGGGCCGGGTAGCGTTGGCGTAGCGCAGCTTGCAGTACTGTTGCAAGCACTTGAGGTGTCTGGGCCGCGGAAAGCTCGCGCATGATTTCCCGTCTGGGGGCGCCACGCCCCCTAAAATAGAGCCCCAAAGATACCGCACCAGCTAGGAGCAGCGCTGCTGCAAGAAAGAGCAGGGCTAGAGGGATACTCACCCTTGTGAGTAGCCCCTCAATTGCAGTGGGCTCCTCGTATCGGGGGGCGGGGGTGGAAGTTGGGGGGGCAGATGGATTGGGTAACTGCTGCTCAGCTGCTGGTTGAGGCGGGAGAGGGGCGGCACTGCCAACAGCAGGATCTTGCGTGGCCGCTGGTGTGCCGAGAACAGCGAACTTTATGACCTCCGAAGAGGCAACTTTGTATTGACCATCATCTGGGTCAAAATACCCAAGGGCTATCGAAGGGAGCTCCGCGGCGGAAGTTGCAAGCGGCACCAAGGAGAGCTTAAAGCTCTTGGTGGTCCAAAGAAGGTCCCCTTGAAATGTGGTTTTTGTTTCAGGGCTCTCTGCGTAGAGCTTTACAGCACCTCCGCCCTTAAGGCCTAGGGACTTAACCCCCTGGATGTTTCCAGCTGAGCTTATCGTGGCGTTTACTGTTTTGGTGTCACCGTAGCTAATATCCGCTGGGTCATAGCTCACCCGCACTGCGGTGCGACCGACCGGAGGGAGGTCGAGCCCCAGAAGGGGAAAATTGGCGGGGATGGTGGGAAGTGGCTTTACTCTTAACGTGAGTGGATTCGAGCGTAGCGTAACGCCTCTAAGGGTGCCGCGGTTAAAAAAGTTATCAACAAAATTCGGGTCGAAGGGATCCATTCCCCCAAAGCCGAATGGGGCGCCTGCGCCTGTGGCGCGACTGCGTACCTTGGTTTTAAGTTCACGTGGAGCGATCTGAATCTCTCCGCTAGTCTGAGGGAAGAGGGCACGTCGTAGAACTGATACAGTATAGGGCACCCCATTAAGGTACCGCCTCGCATTCTCTTGCTCACCGATAGGCTCGCTCCGGAATCCCGGGAAGGTCAGCTCCTGAAGCTGCGGATCAATAAGGGTGGTGCGGGTGTATATCTCTAGAGTGTGGGTGAGCTGTTGCCCGACATAGGCGCTATCACTGGGAGAGAGTTTTTGCCGCATGAAATAATCGGCATTCTCTGGCTGGCCCTCCTCAGGTGGGGTGCTGGCTCGTGCACCTCGAATCGTTACCTGTAAAGGAGCTGCAGTGAGCTTTTGCCCGTCAATAGTGACCTCTGCCCCGGGGGTGGTAAGAATTCCCTCCTGTTTTGGT
>JBILUF010000231.1:0-4681 GCA_044371155.1 Bdellovibrionota bacterium | reverse complement strand
TCAAGATCGTGAAGCGAGATAAGAGTAATTATCACCATCGTGCGTCGGAGTAAAATTCACTCGTGATCTGGGATCAAGTATCAGCGTGAATCGAAATAAGAGGGGATCGTGCAGTGGAGTAAGGGTCGTCGTGCATTGGAGTACAGCACTATCGTGTAACGAGTGAAGAGATATCGTGCTTTCAAATAAAAATCAGCGCCTAAGTTCGCGAAGAACCATAAAAAAAAGTCCGGTCACTTTTAAAAATCTATAACCTTTCAACAAGATTGTTAAAACTACTTAAAGTACTGTAAGGTCTTTTTTAGATTAGGTATTTTAGTAGGCCACCGGTATCTTTACAGGCTCGATTATCCTCCGATTATCTTCCATGGATTATCTTCCATGGATTATCTTCCATGGATTATCTTCCATGGAGATTATCTGCATGAGCGTTGCGCAGAGTCTCGAGAGATATATCAACCGGGATTAAGCGGGTCAGCTAAACAACCTGTGTAGGCGAGTAGAAAAATAGTTATGGTGCAAGTTGCGCTGCTGCCTCAGCAACCCCCTCGGCAGCTATCCCGAGATGAGATGAACCTAGCGGAGTTTCCGCTGACGGTGCTTTCTACCCGCGCCAACTCGGCGGTGAAAACGCTGGAGTTCAGTGACTCAGTTAAAGGGAAGAATGGCGAGCTGCTCACCCGCAAATGGATTATCACTGGAGCAGACAAATTTGGTCTACCCACCGCCTCTGATGATGAGGTTTTGCTGGGGCTCCTTAAACTCTCTGTTGATAGCGGTTTTGTAGAGCGAAAGGTGTATTTCACCCGGTACGAACTGCTGAAAATCCTGCGCTGGAGTACGGAGGGCCGTAGTTATTCCAGGTTACAGAAAGCCTTAGACCGCCTGAGCGGTGTTCGGATTAAGACCTCAAACGGGTTTTTTGATAATGAAACTAAGCTTCATAGCACCCGTAATTTTGGCATCATTGATGCCTATGAGATAAACGATGGCCGTGGCCCTGGGGTGGAGGTCAAACCGAGCTTTTTCATCTGGTCCGAAACGATCTTTAAATCGTTTCAGGTCGGATTTATCAAGAAGCTTGATCTGTACTTTCTGCTCGATCTGAAGAGTGCATTATCTAAACGACTCTACAGGTATCTTGATAAGCATTTCTGGTACCGTTCGCGAGTACAACAGAACCTCTTTACACTCGCACATGAGAAATTAGGGGTTTCTCGAACCTACTCCTATGCAAGTCAGCTCCGGCAGCAGCTTGATCCCGCCGTTGAGGAACTTATCGAGCGGGGATTCTTAATGGGGGTTGAGTATCGCGGAAAGGGGAGTGATACGGAGGTAATCTTCTATTCCGCGGCTGGTGCACGCAAAGGGGCGAGCTCTGAAACCTCTAACGTCTTACAGCTCCCAGAGCGTGAGGTGAGTGTTGGGACAGATCGGCCCAAGGACCCCGAGACGAAAGCAGGGAATATCTATGACGATGTGCGAGCAAAGCTTATCGCGCGCGGCCTTCGGCCCAAGCAAGCAGACGAGGTGACCTCTGGTCGTGATGAGCCGATGATCAAGAGAATCGATGCGATCGTGGCATATTACGATGACTTGGTGCGACAGCAGAGCTCAAAGATTAGTCGCAGCCCAATAGGTTTCCTCTATCGGGCTGTGGAGCACCCTGAGCGTTTTGTCTTGCCGCGTGAGTTGCAGCTTCCGCTGCGGCAGGCGCATGGGAAAGTTGGGAAGCCAGCAACACTACAAGCTGAGCAAAGTCGTGCGGAAAAATCCCGAGCTGAGGCCGGTCTGCAAGAGGCGCAGTATCTGACAGAGAGAAAACAGGTGCTGGAGCGGTTGCGTTCGGAGGTAGAGCCGGAGCTGATGCAGAAGATTACCGCTGACGTAGAGGGTGCCCTTAGTAAAGTGCGTACACTTATCTCGCCCTCTCGGTATAAGGATGCAGTTGAGCATGCGGTAGAGGAGAAGTTATCAAAACTTTTTGCCTTGCCTGACTACGAGGAGTGGAAGAAGAGCGGCTCGATATAGTCTGCCCTAGTCTAGAGCCTATCATTCACTCTAGTAACTCATCCGCAAAGAGCTGTTATGCACTCTGGGCCCAAACTACGTCCGTCGATAGACCGCAGCCTCTCCCGATGAGAATCCCATTAGCAGCAATGCTCCGTCGTGGGTTGAGGCAACGGAGCAAAGAGAGCCTGAGGCAAGCTCAGCCACCTCATCAAGGCCCCGCATTGGAGCATACTGAGAGAGGTTCGCCCGGTAGATCTTTCCATCTGCCGTACCGCAGATTATCTGATGAGCCCCGCCATAGGATTTTAGCGCTGTGATTCGAGTAGGGGAGGGCTCCACTCCGTTTAGGTTTATGAGTTTAGAGCTAACCCATTTGGTTGAGCTGTAGCAGGCCAAATACCCAGCGTGGTCTCCCACCCATAACACCGAATCATCTGTTGCAAAGGCAAGCTGAGAGATCTCACTGGGGTAGTCGATCAGTTTTTGCTCTCGTGTCCCTCTGTTGTATATCAGCAGCCCAAACTCTCCGCCGCTATGTCGTAGCCCAACGGCTACCAGAGTACCGTCTGTGCTCACGGTCTCTGCGGTGGGTATGCCAGGTAGCTTGAAAAGATCCCCGGAGCGGATGCCGAGAAAGCCGCCTCCGGCCTCAATATTCCAAGTTATGCACATCGGAATCCCGGTGGTGGGATAAGCAATCAGAAATTCTCCGGAGGGGCTGAACACATGCCTGCCGCTGACCGGGGGAAACTCACGATGCTGCACAGCATTGGGGCTGTGATCGCCGGTGAATAATGTGGGGAGCTCCATCCGCAAAAGTTTCCCCGGGTTTGAACCCACAACCAGAGCAAAGTGATCGCCTGCCCCTGAGAACTCACCACGCCCCAGATGTGCGTTCCTCAGAATGGGGCTTTCCTTAGTGAATACCCGGCGGTCCAGCGAGATATCCTTAAGACGCCAGAGAGTCAGATCAGAATCAGATATGATCGCCCCATACGTAGCAGCATGATTTAGGTATACCCGAGGATGTGCGCCGCATAGGAAACGGCCCACCAGCTCATATCCTTTGAGTGTAGAGGGGTTTACTATGCTTTGACCTGGGCTGATAGAGGCCACGTTGACCTGCTCACTAGCGGCTTGCGTTGGGATAGCGGCGTTATTGAGGTGGGATCTATCAAGCATTCCCGTGGTACTCCTGGGAGGCATCCTGGCAGCCTCCAATATTACCATACCGTAATGGACTAATCACCAGATGCTACGTGCTGGCTGCATCCTCTGCGATCCTAGAGCTCCCAGAATAGGTGCATCCCAATGAGCAGCATAGCGAATGAGAGAGATGTGATCAGCCATCCCGCCCTAAAGAAATCGCGAAAAGTGTAGTTCCCTGGCCCAATCATCAATGCATTAACCGGATGAGAGAGCGGGGTGATCAGGGTGGTAGAGCATGCCAAGGCGGATGACACCGCCACGGCCTGCGGATTAACTCCAAGTGCGAGCGCTGCGCTTATAAAGACGGGAGCAGTTATCAATGTAGTGACCTGGCCGGCAATTACCTGAGAGAGTGCGCCGGTAAGTATGAATGCTCCTGCAACAAGCCCCATAGGCCCAAATGGCCTCACAATTTCGACCACCACCGTACCCAGCATGTCAGCCAGGCCGGTGTGAACAATTGCTAGACTGAGGGGATATACGCCTGCAATCAGGATGATGGCGTGCCACTCCATGCTGCGATAAATCTCCTCCATCGATAGCCCACCGGTGAGAATAACTAGCGCAGCTACGCAGAGCATACTTAGGTAGACAGGAAATCCAGCTATCGAGGCGCAGATCGCCAAAGCCAAGCCTGCAAGAGTGACAGCCGCTCTAGCCCAATCGGTGGGCTTGTCACCGCTGTCGGTCTCTATCAGCAGAAAGTCAGAGCTACGAGATAGCTGCACCAGCCGTTTGTCGCTGCCCACTACGAGAATCGAGTCGCCCTGGCGGAGCCTCATCTCGGCAACATCGGTGCGATAGCTTCTGCCATCTCGTCGAATCGCCACTGCGGTCATGCCATAGCGGCTACGAAAGGAGAGCTCCCTAAGAGTCTGCCCCTCGGCCTTGGACTGAGGTATCAGGACAAGCTCTACAAATCGCGCACCGCTCGCGCTAAGGTTGTTGCTACGTTCTTCCCGGGAAAGCTCAATACCTTCATGTTGTAGCTGTAGCACACGATCCTCTCGACCGATGATCAGGAGGTGATCATCGGGCTGTAGAACAAAGTCTGGTGGAGGGGCGAAGAACTTCTGCTTGGAGCGAATGACGGCAAGAACTGTAATCCCTAGCCGTGCTCCGATCCCAGAGCTCTGGAGGGGCTTTCCTGCCAGGGGCGAATGAGAGGGGAGAATTCCGTCCCAGAGTCTCTCCCCGAGCTCGTATGCCACCTCGAGCTCGCTACCCGTGCGCCGTGCCACCTGTTGCTCGGCCGAGGGCTCGGTAGATCGAAGTAGCCAGGGACCAAATAACCAAAGGCACAGCAGGCCGGAAATCGCCATCAATCCCCCGACCGGTGCGAAATCTAGAATATGCAGGGGCGCCTGTGGTGGGTGTGCAGCTCGCAGCATATCGCTGGCTATCATGTTGCTGGTAGTGAAGTACGTTGCAGCCCCCCCCAGGCAGCTTCCGTAGGCGA
>JBILUF010000230.1:0-4683 GCA_044371155.1 Bdellovibrionota bacterium | reverse complement strand
CCCGGCAGTGCCATCGCTCGTGCTAGGAGCCGCAGAGACATCGCTACTGGAGCTCACCGCCTCCTATGGAGCACTCGCCAATGGGGGCGTATATGTACAACCGCGCCCTTTTATCTCGGTTATCGACCAAGAGGGCGACACGGTAACAGCATCTCAGGTATCCGAACAACGGGTTGCGGCAGAGGGTCCTGTGTTTGTACTCACCAACATGCTGCAAGGGGTGGTGGAGCGAGGCACCGCCACTAGAGTGCGCGCGTTGGGGTATAACGCCGAGGCTGCCGGCAAGACCGGCACAACCGATGAAGCTCGAGATGCTTGGTTTATCGGCTTCACCCCAGACCTTGTTGCGGGAGTATGGGTTGGCTTCGATGACAATCGTAAAGTCGGACTCACCGGGGGTATGGCAGCCGTGCCGATCTGGACTGAGTTCATGAAGTGTGCGGCTCAGTTTCGCGAGCCACAACCTTTTATCCCACCCCAGAGCGTTTCGTTTGTGCGGATTGACTCTGCCTCTGGGCTGCGCGCTTCGCCCGCGTGCCCTACCGAAAACCTGGTGGAGGAGATCTTTGTGCGAGGCACTGAACCGGAGGAGCTCTGCGACCTCCACCCCTATGAAGACAGCATAGACTCCATCCCAGCCGAAGGCGATAATCCGCAGGGAACTACGCTGCCGCAACGACGGCCGTCCAGTGAGAAGGGACTTTGGGAAAGCCTCGTTGAACAGATCTGGTAGCAGGAGCCGCGGTCTTCGTATCCTCCCCGCGCCCCTACGGGCTCTTCCGCTCCTACTGGGAGCGGAACAAGCTCAAGAGGTTGAAAAATGGATCGATTCTTTCTATCGCGTAGCAGTCGCAACGCTATCGCCTGTTGCTTGTGCAGAGACTCGGCGGTTAACGGCACGGGCCCAGCTCTCCTGCTCAGCGAAGACCGGCTTGGATTTGCCGAAGGTCACCGAGGAAAGGCGATCTGGTGCAACTCCTAGTCCGACTAGTCGCTGACGCACCGACTCGGCGCGATTCATGCCGAGCTTCTCGTTATACACATCAGAGCCAATCTGATCCGCGTTGCCTTCGAGAACAATCCGCATACCTGGCGCTTCATTGAGAAGCTGTGCGATCTGCCTCACCCTTCCCTCACCTAAATCGGTAAGCTTGTGTGAGTTGAAATCAAAATTAACGTCCGGCAGATAGACCTGACGGGCTGGCTCAGATTCATTGATAGCAGCCTCAGTGCTCTCAACCCGAGCGCCAGCGCCTATAGTATTGAACGGAGGAAAATCTCGGCAGTTCGGAGTGGAGTCATCAGCGCTGAAACAGCTCGGTTTCCGGAAGTCGAACGGGTCGCGATAGCCCATCACCTTTCTGGAGGTCTCAGAGGATGCTGCGAAATAGCTAAGTGGGCGGAAAATCACCTCTTGAGCAACCCAGCCGATTGGATGGAGAACATATCCCAGTATCCGTAGCGGATGGCTTTCACTTTCACGGTAGTTTGGCGCCTCATGATAGTCCCAAAGACCGCTATCGGCTGGGAAGCGCTCCTGAGCGAAGCCGGCACCAGGAGAAAGTAGTAGAGTCACCGCAACGCAGCTAAGAGCCGTCTTGACTACACTGTGAAACCTTTTCATCGCATCCTCTCCCAAAAAACTCTCTGCCAGACTACCGCCAGGCTTATCAACCCGAATCATTAACTGCACTACGCACCAGCTGTGGATATCACAACCCCGCGCACAGCTACCAGGGGGCAACCCGCCCCTCCTGTGAGCCTAGCATTGGTGCTATCGGTTGGATGAGCGGAAAAGAATAGTATTTTCAATCAACTGATCACGGATCTGACAAAAAACCACTCAAGTGCACCGCCGCTGCGCGCCGATACTCCAGCTAGAACGGGAGTGCAGTTATTGGCAACGTGGGGAAATAGGGAAGTAATTTTAGTATCTTAGATCGTCCTATCGCCTGATAGAACGATATTTACATCGCATTCTATCTGACCCGCACCCAATTACTGCAACGCGCTAACCTTCTCTATCGCTCGCTTACCGCCGCCATCTATACAGCGGAGCGAGGGTCGAACAATGTTCGATCACTGGCGAAGGACACGACGTACTGCGTGGCCAAGCTCCACCAATGGACGGATAGGTGAGACGAATTCGGTGAGCGGGGAGGTTTTAGTGAATCAAAGTACACGCAACAGATACCGGAGTTGCCTACTGGGAACGATTGCAGGAGCGGTCGCCTCGATTCTTTCTGCAGGATTCTGCTCCGTCTTTCCTGAGTTGCCGCTTACCATAGGAGATCTACTGCTGTTCGTCGCGGCCGGAACACTTGGCCTCAGCAGTACGATCATCATGATGATTGTCGCTATTAGCTACGAGTGGATTTTAACAGCAAACGTCTCGCATATCGCACGGGTATCATTTCTCGCGGTGACCTGGGCGATACTCTGCGCTCGCAATCCACGTTGGTCGGGGTTTGGGGTCGTCGTGTGCGCTTGGCTTGCAGGTGTGTTCCCAGCCAGTTGGGCAGCGCAGAGCTTTTGGTATGCGCCCATCTCTTGGTCGACGGTCACACATTGGTTTGCATCGGATCTTTTCTTTACCCTTCTAGCATCAATCACACTTAGCAACCGCGAGATATACAGCTGGTTTGCAGGGGCACCCGCTCGGCACCGGCCCAAGAATACATTAAGCTATACTTTGGCTCTTTCGGTCCTTGTTGCCGTTGTGGCACCAAATCTGTTGGCTTCAACCCCATATTCCCCGCAGTCATGGCAGGAGCTGCTTGCATGGGGACTATTCACAATCGCGGTTCCCTATTGGCTGGGCAGATTACTTAGCAGCAAGCTCGCCGCCGAGGCTCACAGCCAGGAGCAGTCACAGCTACTTGCTCGCTCCCGCGATCATACCTTCTCTGGACTTTCTAGCTCGATCTGGAGGCAACGCAAATCGAGCGACGAGATAGGATTTATGTCGACTCGCTCTAGTGACTCCAACACGCGGTTGCTGACCCCACATCCTGACTCCGGCACGGTCAGCCCAGAGGTGGCGATTTGCGCTGTGGACAACATCGGGACAATCACTTTCGCCAACCGAAAGTTTCGACGGCTCTTAGGCGTGAGCGAGGACGATGTAGTTGGCAAAAAGATCGACGCAGTGCAGATGATCCCAGCCGCTCGTACTGCACTCGTCAGACATTTCGAGACCACACAAAAATTAGGACCCTACACCTCTGAGGCACGCCTGAATCAGTTGCCAGAGAACCTGCGGTATTTTGAGATATCCTCTGAACGCGCTGAAGATCTGGAGGCATCAGCGTTAAGCTCAAGCCATGGCGATCTGATACTCTCAGTGCGGGATATCACCAAACGTCGAGCGGTAGAGACCCAGCTACTTCAGGCTCAACGGGTCGCCTCATTAGGCAACTTCATCTCAGGTATTGGGCACACCTTCAATAACACGCTCATGGCGATTATTGGCCACTGCTCGGCAGCACAGCGTGAAAGTAATGGGGAGTGGCGCAACAAAAGATTAAGCGAGGCTATCTCCGCATCCTGGAGCGCAGCCGACCAGGTGAAAAAGCTGGTCGACTTCGCGGAGGGACCACCATCCCTAGCTGAATATACTGATATCAACGCTCTAGTCTCTGAGCATAAAGGGCTATTACAAGGCATGGTGGGTGCTCGATGCATCCTTAACATCCACACCGCTGGTCCCCTTGGGGTTTCCTGCGACCCCAACCTCATTCTTCAGGCCATCACAAACCTCGTCCTTAATTCACGCGATGCGTATCAGACACCTGGCGGATCAATCGATATCACTCTTGGCATCGAGGAAATTCCTGAGGAGGTCTCTGCTATCCATGTTGGAGCACGCCCTGGCACCTTTGTGCGGCTACGGGTGCAGGACCGAGGGATAGGGATGACTGCGGACATTCTTGCGCACGCCTTCGACCCGATGTTTACCACTCGGAAAACGCAAGGGCATGCAGGGCTCGGGCTCTCAACAGTCTTTGCGATTGTGCGTGCTCATGATGGATTTCTGACCGTAGAGAGTCAGCCATCCGAAGGGACAACCATATCGCTATACCTTCCCCAGGCAGAGCAACCTGCATACACAGTCACAGCGAGACAATCTACGCAGCAACCTCCCAACGAGAGCGTGCCCTCGAAAGCAAAGATCCTAGTGGTTGAGGATGAGGACACGATTCGCTCAATGGTCGTGATGATGTTGGGCCGATTGGGCTACGAGGTATCGGGCTGCGAAAATGGGGCTGAAGCTATCGACCGCTGTAGCTCCCAAAGGTTTGACCTTCTGCTCGTTGATGTAGCAATGCCCCAGATGGCAGGGCCAGAACTTATCAAGAGACTGCAGGAGATGGCGGATTCGCCGCGCACCGTTTTAATGACTGGATACGGTCAGATTGACGACAGCGGAATTACGCCATGTCTTGCCAAGCCGTTTGATATCGAAACTCTACAGCGCACTGTGGCATCAGCACTTGCGCTACCACACACCGCAACGAATTAGCAAAGGACACGAGATGGGCAAAAAGGTTCTGATTGTTGATGATGACCCGGTAGTCAGGTTGCTTCTGCAGGAATGCCTCTCTGTGCATGGACATGAGATAGAAGCATTCGCCAATCCACAAGCCGGGCTTGAATGGCTGGCCTCGAACACGCCAGATATCG
>JBILUF010000229.1:0-4689 GCA_044371155.1 Bdellovibrionota bacterium | reverse complement strand
ACGGCGTATGACTTAAAAGATGCAGCATCCCCATGATGCCGTTCATAGGAGTGCGGATCTCATGACTCATCATCGCCAAGAAACGTGCCTTAGCATCTGCCGCCTGCAGCGCCTCTTCGCGCGCCTCTGATAGCTGCATCCGCTTTAAATTTAACTCCGCAACCAGCCGCTTAAAATCTCGAATAGTGGTCTGATTAGTCTGCAGGATAAATAAATTCTCTAGAATCCCGTAATGGGCAGGAAGCATATTCAATGCGATCTTTTTCTCGGCAAACTCCTCAATCCGCGTAAACCAAGGACTTCCGAGGAATACTCCGCCTGATCCATCGGCCGCAAACACAAACTGGCCACGCAGACTAAGATTAAGGCTACGCAGCCGAATAGTTGCCTTTTGCACCCGTCCCTTATCGCGTAACTCGCCAAAGGATGCCCCCACCGGCACCTGCAGCTCCAAACATTCAGTACATGCGACACCAATCGGGAGAGTGGGCTGAAGTGCTAAGAGACTTCTCCCGTAGGACTGCACTAGCATCTCGCGATTAAAGACAATATGAAATGGCTCACCCTCCAATAGGGCGGCAAACATTGGATCTGAATTAGACGGAAGACTCACCGGACTAGTGCTGCAGAATAGTCACCACAAACTCATCGGCATCAAAAGTTGGATCCTTCTTACGAGTATGCTGCACGGCTACCTTGGTCTCATACACATCTGCCATCCCATCTAGTAGACCGTGCACCATCGATGCTAGCCCAGGTCTGGATGAGCGATAGAGCACCTTTATCTCAGTGGGACTCACTCGGGTTGATTCAAAACGTGGCATGATAAGATCCGGGAAGATTAGCGCAATATGATCATGGAGCGCCGGCAAGTTCTCAAGGAAGGTCATGAGATCCTCTCCCAACATCTTAAAGAGATACCCATATCCCTCTTTGCCGGTATACTTGCTCCAGTGCGCCCCAAACTTCATCAAGACAGTGTGCGGACAAATCCCAAAGATTTTTGAGGATGCGGCGACTAATTTATAAGTCACCTCATCGGGGTATTTCTCCTGTGCGATAAAGGTAAAAACATCAACGCCGGCCTCACGACAGACCTCCTGCCACTTATCCTCGCCACCCAGTGACACCACCATCTCTTCAATGGCTTTGTTTACTATCCCGTACATCAGCCCTCCCTCATTAGCAGCATCCCACTAGACAACACCTTACTTTGGCACATCATCCCCGCTATCACTCCGCAACTCTATCTCGAATCTCCGGCCCTAAGGTATTGGTATATTTGATGTTCATCCGATACCTTTCGTTTCGAGAACGCCGTGTCCTAAATGTATACCCCAGCTTCCAAATCAGTAGTGCTGCAAAATCAGGAGCCTGCCCCCCGATTATATCCCGCGGAAACTCTGTTTCTTTGGCGATGAGGGGAGATAGATAACTCCCTCAGCCTTTTTCCCTACCGCTTGCATCCCTAGACCACACACCCACGGCAGGGCACACAGCGATGCATCAAGCAGATGTTTGGAAACCTTCGAGCCCGGTAAGACCACCGCAAAACCGTGGTGTCTAAAGAGAGCTTGAATCCAATCCGCATCAATTTCAGAGGTATCCATCCCCAATCGCATCGCTACCTGCCGAGGATAGGTTTCGTACACTGTGATACCCTCTGCTCTCCATGCAGCTGCCAACGCCATAGCCCGCGCCGTCAGTCCTCCAAGAAACATCGGCGACATCGCCTTTAGAGCGCGGTCACACTCCCGCAAATGGAAGTCTGAGCACCCGACGACATCACGATAGACCCCTGGCAACGTCAGAGGCGCATCGATAGCAATTAGATCAGGGGAGAGGTCTGCAACTACATCACGCAGAAAAAGATCAGAATCCTTCCCTTCTTTACTCTGAGCAAACCGGATCGTAGCGCCCTCATTCCATGCTACGACCGTAGTGCCTGCCTTACGTGCACCGAAGTCGATTCCTACCACACGCTGCATACAAGCTGCTTTGCCACTGCGTGACCTAGTCTCCAACGAAATCGTTTTTACACCGCAGTTGTTGGGACGCTTTGCCATCTCCCTATAGTATAGCGGCGCCGAATGGCCGAACAGTAGACTAAGCACTTCTTAGCAGATGGAGCATCGGATCCATTTGGAGCATAGAGACACAACCTCGCTCCCGGCATCAGCACCTCTGACCAAGCACAGGAGCGCCTATCCAAAAGCCAGTAAAATCAACCCCTTGGCCTCTAGCCGGAGCACTTTCAACTCCGTCCAAATTGAATAAGTTCCCCGGAATGGAGAGAATAGCGTCCCTATGACCCTTAAAACTGCATCGATTGTCGACCTAAGAGAGCAGACTACCTCGCGCATTCATGCGCTTGAGCAGCGGCTCGATAGTGCATCCTTCCCGCATCGCGGTAAATACCGCAGTATTTCCACGCGACTTTCCCGTCTCTATAGCGATCACTGTATCCTTGAGAACGCCTCTACAACACTTGCTCAACGAAAGAGCTTTGGCTTGGAGGCTTGGCACAACAGCTTTACCCGCCTTAAGGACATACGAGCTCTTCCCAACTGCCCGCTTTCCGCAGAGGCGTTACGGACAGAGGCGTGGAAGGCACTACCATCAGGAAAGTTTAAACGGTTTCAAGAGCTATTTTGCGAGCCACACAACTTCGTTGTGCCTAAGTTTAGCTACCAACACGGCAAGATCCAATTTGCTACTAAAGAGGCTCTCTCAAAGCTCTCGGTGGCAGGCTGTTTGGTGAGCCCCGATCGCATCCCTGATGAGTTTGCAGAGGCGGTGGGCCTGGTACAATTCACTGACTGCGAGCGGCGCAACCCACGGCTACGGTACCTACGCAAAACAGAGGTAGAAGCTCTTAATCGACTAAAGCTGCTTTGGGATGCCGCCCTGCCGCTTTCATCCCAGGATTTTGGAGTGCTTGCAATCCAAAGACCCAGCGACAAGCAAACTACTGCATATGAAAGCAGCTGGAGTTTCCCGCGCGGCCTTCATGGGACACTACTTTTCTCGAAAGAGGACACCTCCGATCGAATACAGAAAAACTCTCCCCCTTTCGGGCCCAAGAAGGTAAGGCCGCTCCGTATCCAGCATTTCACAACCACCTACGATGCATACCGCGGGGCACTGCATGCCTCATTCGGATACCGTAGTGAGAGTCAGCAACTTGCAACCCATGCCGCGCAAGGTAGCATGGCACTGAGACGACTAGCTGATGACTACAAAAAAGACGCCCCAGCAGAGGTTAAGTCAGATATTAGACGCGGTATCGAAAAGACCCTACGCGAGGGAGTAAGATACCTAGCCAAGGCAGTAAATCAAAATAAGACCTCTGCCCGCGAGCTGATGGCGGCTGTCAGTGAGTTTAAGGATAGCCTCGGTCGCGTCAACCCAGGAGTAGTCGGAAGCCGCATCGCTCACTCTACTCGTAGCCTAGGGGAGCGGCTTGCTGAGATCCGAGGCAAACATGGACACAACCAAAAAGATGAGGATCTTTTAGGAGAGATACTCCAAAGGGAGTACACGATCCTAAGGAGCCTCTACGCCACCCTCACCCAACACGCCCCAGGCATGATGGAGCGGAGAGACGGAGCCGCTTCGCGGATGGAACGGATAGCCCCAGCGCTTGTAATGAGTAAACTCGTCCCAGACAGAGGGGCGCTACAAGAGATCACCACCCGGCCATTTTCAACCTTTGCCGGGCTCTTACGGCTGGGATGCGCTGAGCTTGAGCGTTGCCTAACACGAAAGGACTATGCAGGTGCTCGGCGCAGCGCAGCCAAGATGCACACCATCTCGCAGCTCTTTCTCGTAAATGACAATATCCAACGAATGTCAGAGTACCTAGCGACTCCTGATTCGATTCCGCTCCCCGAGCTGCAGCGCGAGCTACAAGAGGCACAGCGCACACTGCACACCACGTTATTGCTCTCGGTGAAAATCGATGGTCATGAGAGAGCCCTAACGACCCTTTCAGAGCAGCTTGATGCTATTGAAAAAACGCTACGCACCAGGGCAGACGGCGCCAGCAAAGACGCAGAGGATTTCTTTAAGGTATTAAAGAGACAACTTAATGAAACCACCCCTGAGCGTATCGCGTGGAGATTTGTGCCCAAGCGCCGATAATCCTGTTCTACGAGATTCTCGCGCTCTTCCCCAAAGTCGTCAGTGCAGCTGCCCTGCCCCTAGGCTATAATCGACAAAGTGGTGCTCAGAGATAGCGTCTGTTCCTGCTCTAGCCTGAATATTTTTCACGATGAGCGCTTCGAGCTTCGTAAAAAATACGGGCTTCGTTTCTCTGTTCTATTATTTTTTTATGAAGAGTGTCAGGCCCGACCAGCGTTCGTGGTGCAGGTATGCCCTGTTGGCATCCGTTGCGCTGGCATCTCGTATTATCTTTGGTCACCTTCCCGCTCTCGCGCAAAACTACCCGCCGTATTTGGATATCGGCAACCCTACCTTCGCAGAGCTCTACATCGATCCACAAAATGGCTCTGACACAGCATCCGGCACCGCTCCGGGCACAGCGCTCAAAATACTCTCAGCTGCATGGCAGGCCATCCCCGAGGGAGCAGAGCTTACAACCGGAGTCCGCATCAACATACTCCCCGGAACTATTCCGGAATCTGGAATACCCAACTACATGGGGTCACGCTACGGCAGTGCTAGTGC
>JBILUF010000228.1:0-4692 GCA_044371155.1 Bdellovibrionota bacterium | reverse complement strand
TGAGCTATCGGCCCATAAAGGGTAAACTTTTCTTAGACAGATACCTCAGTCGGTAGAGCTAAAAATAACTACTGCTCTACCGACTGAGCTATCGGCCCATAAAGGGTAAACTTTTCTTAGACAGATACCTCAGTCGGTGGAGCAAAAAATAACTACTGCTCTACCGACTGAGCTATCGGCCCATAAAGGGTAAACTTTTCTTAGACAGATACCTCAGTCGGTGGAGCAAAAAATAACTACTGCTCTACCGACTGAGCTATCGGCCCATAAGTTTCAAACGCCGCGGAAGAGTATCAGCCAAGTGCTAGGTGTGAGTCAATACGGTGAGCCCGGAAAACTCAAGGGAAATAAATAGGTTGGCGCCGGTGATGGGGTGGGTGGCGCCCCTCTTCTCCCGAATGGATTCGCAGTCACTAAAAGGATAGGCCTATTAGGGCAGTAAGCAGCCGCACAGCGCGCTCATTAATCCATCCCTTTTGCGTTGGTTTGGATGTCGCAGGGCCCGTAAGAGTCCGGATTTTTCGGTGCTGGTTGATTAAAGCCGTCCTGCGGAGTATATCAGCGCCTTTCCGCTCTTTCTCAGATCAATAATCAGTAGAAGCTGCTTTGACTGCCGTTCTCTGCTTTGGGTCTCTTTGCGACGACAAGAGCCATAAGCAGAGAAATAACGGCAGAAAGGTTTTTGGGCGAGTGAGTACGGTTGAGTGTAAACGCATTCAACCGTATTCACTCCAAGCGGTATCTCGTAACCCGGGGATACTGTCTTTCGCAAAAGGGTTAAAGGATTTTTCATGAATCCGCTCGAGCGTGTTGTGCAGCCGAGCAGGGCGGGCCGAGGCCTCCCTGAGAACCTCGGCCTCACCGTGCCCACCATCGTCGCGATGGTGGGCTTCCTGATCTCCAACGACTGGACCATTACTTGGGCCGCTGCCGTTGTTGGAGTTTTGTTGGTGGCAGCGGTGGTGTGGGCGATTTGGCCGAAGGAGGTCGGTAGCTACCTCCTTCGGGTCGGGTTCGTTCTCGTGCTGGGTGGCATCGGCACCTTTCCCACGACGAATCCGTTTCTTTTCGCCGGCGTTCTCATCGTGGCCTACTGGTTTGCTGTCTGCATGAGCCTTTGGCTCATCTTCGAGCAGATCAATAAGACCATTAGGAGCTGAGCGAAACGGTAACCTGGGGCGGAGCAAAGAGACAGCAGATCTTTCGCTCCGCCCCAGCCCGCTCATGAATATTCTATAGGTTCTTTCATCCTCTACGGTTTTTGAAAGTCGTTATTTCTCATTTTTTCTCATTGGCTTCGAGTGCGACAGGCCCCCTGTATCTGGGCAATTCAGACATTGGCAAGCGACACTCGCAGTCGGCTTTCAGGCGCTACTCTGCATCGTTTACCAAGGACAAGAACGTCATCTCTTGAATCAAGAGGGCTCGGGCTAAAGATTTCGGTGCATGGCGAGGTAGGGTGCTACTAAGCACTGCTGAGGCTGAGAGGCGGTAGGACCAGCGCCTCGCCACGGTAAGCATCCAAACCCTTGATGGGAGGCGAGAAGATCTCCTAGCTAGTCACCGCAACCTTAGTCGTTGCGGGTCGCATCAAAGTAATCCATCCGCTCGAAGAGGCTGGTTCCAGGGACCTCTGGCAGCCTTGAGATAATGAGCACCGCTGCCCCTGGCCCCGCCGAGCGCAGGGAGAAAGATTGGTGCCCTGGGATGGCTTTGGCAAAACTAAGAAGCTCCGGAATCGTAAAGCCCGCTTTGCTGTTTGGGGGATTTGTAGTGCGGATTGGAGCGTGCAGGTGGGTCCCGTTGATTTGACCGCTTGATGGGTGGGTAACCACCGCTAGAACATTTGCAAACTGCAAGAGCTGTGAAAGCTGCTGGGCAGGGTGTGCGCCGAAGTGGACCAGCTTATCCTCCCTGCAAAAAAGCAGCGAGAACAGGCCATTACTTTCAACCATATTTGCAATAGAGGCCGAGTAGTCAGTGGCTGTATGAAACTCAAGGTCCTTTCGGCCTTGATTCGCCATGTTGCTGGCGTCAACCTGCTTTGGGTCAGCATCATAGCCAACATACCGCGCCCAGTACCCACCGATCGCGGCTGGGCTAGTGCCAGCGCCAGAGCCCACCTCGCATACCCGAGCCTCAGAGCCGATTGCTAATAGGATGGTGGATAGCACACCACGTTCCTCTGGGCTCCAGTTGGGTGTCGTAATAGCGCCGCGCGAAGCAGTGTTGAGACTTGCGCTGGCAAAGGAGCCACCTTCCGAGAAAGTATCGGGTGAAAAACGGATAGAATTTTTTTGGGTGAGCATAACAGCAAAGCTCCATGAGGTTATAAACCCTGCAGCTCATGATTTTTGATAAAAAAACATGAGCTGCAGGGCGAGCGAGATCTTGGCGTAGCCAAGTCGAGCCGTAGAAGATAATAAACCCAGCCAAAAAATAAAGAGTATCTAAACGTTGTGAGATATCGGAATATGTCTGCGTGAGTAAGTTTTTAAGCTCCTACACTTCTTCAAAAACATAAAACGCTACAAAACAGAGCTCAGCTCCCTATTGACTCTAAAATTTCACCTACTCGGCGCTCCGGGTTTATGTTAGCCCAGCTATTCTTATTCATTTTTTGTCAAAAAGGAATGAGGCTGGGTTTATCCCAAAGGCCCTGGCGAGCGCGTCGGGGGCGGAATGTTACCTCTGTTGCGATGCCAACTCAACAAAGAGAGTAGGAAGGGAAAGGGGGGCAAAGAAGACCTCTGGGGTTGGTCTTAACTCACTGACACGACATGCCCAAAGCTCCCAAAA
This sequence comes from Bdellovibrionota bacterium, assembly GCA_044371155.1. Lineage (GTDB taxonomy): Bacteria > Bdellovibrionota_C > UBA2361 > UBA2361 > UBA2361 > CAZTER01. The sequence continues at coordinate 1,893 of JBILUF010000228.1, read as the reverse complement.
AAAGGGGGCCGACCTGTTCACAGTCGACCCCCTAAGCTGACCATCTCTAGTAGGTTGTGAGAGGACCCACTAGTGAAAAAACCAAAAAAGAACTTGATACCATCATCAGTTGATCGTGCCGGTTAAAGCACCACCTGACTAGAAAAACTTCGATCCGATCTGAACAGCGGTCTCGATACCTTTCTTTTTGAAAAGGTTCTTTCCGAAATCAAGTGCGGATTCAAAAAGTGAACCAAAGAATCCACCCTTTTTCTTCTCGCCTTCGGCCTTCACGCTCGAGTCAGTTTTGGCTGATGTGCTGTCTAGCTTCGATCCACCCCCCAGAACCAAGTCAAGAACGTTGGAGATAATCTGCATTAGCTTATCTTTCATCGACATTGGTTTCGCTGCCTCTGCGCCACCTGCAGCAGCGCCGCCAGCATCAGGGCTACCAGAGTTCGGGGCGCCTGGAGTTCCAACAGGAGCAGCCGGAGCTGCGGCGGCTGGAGGCTGAGCGGGTGACAACACCCTTTCGATGAGGGTGCTAATCGCGTTGGTTAGCTTGCTGATTGAGTCCAGAAGCTTATCAAGCTTGGCGTTTAATCCCTCCAGCACCGGACGCTGAATCGGTTGTGGTAGCGCCATCGGAGGTGGACACAATCTCTCGGGGAAGGGTAGTGCTCTGATCGGCATACTCGTAAAATCCTGACCTACCGGCTTGTTTTGCCCCATCATCCCAGAGGCTTTGTTTAGTTCTACGTTCATAAAATTACTCACTCCTTAAGTCTTAGACATTCCAAACCAAGGCCATGCAGGGGCCCTCGTCTCCTATTCGGTGAAATTAGGAAATTTGTGCTTGAAATTTTCCCCCTCCCAAGGAATCAGAGGGTTATTGGGGCCGCTTGATGCAGCGGGGCTACCTCGGTGGTCTATGGAAAAGAGTAGGGGGGCTACCTCTGCTGGCGCTGCTGGAGCGGGGCTACTTTCTACCGCCTGGCCCGCTCAAAGGTATCAAGCGCCACCGCCATTGCTGCAAGGTCCTGTACCCGATCGCCAAGGGCCGCGGCATCGATTACACAGTGCTCAAAAGCCGCCGGAATCGCTTCCTTTTTGGCCGATTCACGCACTGTGTTGATATAAAAAGCTCCCAATCGCCGCGCTAGGCTTCCAAGGCTTATCCGCTCAGGATTAAGAATATCAATCAACAACGCGCAGCCCTGTCCCAGATATGAGGCACTCTCTTGCACAACGGTCTGTGCGAAAGGATCACCGGCAAGGGCGGCATCCCCAACAGCCTTTGGGGTAATGCCCTCCAGTGTAACCCCATCAAGCACACTCGTAGCGTGCGGCTCCTGAATACGCAGCCGCGCCAGGTCAGCTAAGGCACCGCCGCGAGTGAGCCCCTCAAGACTTCCCGCCTTAAAAAACCCCACCGGCCCAAACGGCAAAATCCTTAAGTGCCCCACCTCGCCTGCCAGGTCTTCTTTGCCCCGATACAGCCGTCCATCCAACACCAAACCTGCTCCCATCCCGGTGCCGCAGGTAAGATAGATAAGATTATCGACCGCCTTATCGTATCCCCACAGCCACTCCGCCACCGCCGCCGCATTAGCGTCGTTTTCCATCCCTGTTGGCACCCCAAATGCATCAGCGATCCACTGCTTCACCGGCTCATCACGCCAGGCCGGCATGTTAGGAGGGGTGAGGATCATCCCGCGCCGACTCGACATCGGCCCTGGGGCCGAGATACCACAGGCTGCAAGTGCTCCGTCAGCGCAGCCAGTAAGCAGGGATTTACCGATTTCGATAAAGCTTCGCTTGGTCTGGGATGGGCTGGTCGAGGGGAACTCCTCACGGGAGATGATCTCGCCGGTTACAGTGCCAAGCACCACCGCCATCTTAGTGCCGCCGATA
>JBILUF010000227.1:0-4699 GCA_044371155.1 Bdellovibrionota bacterium | reverse complement strand
ATCAAGCTGCCGAGCAGCGGCCGAGAACGAGCTTGAAATTACCCCTGTGGCCGAGTGCTGGGTTTCAATGATCTGGGGCTCGATAAGCTGTGAGGAGTAGCCTCGGCTAGGATCCTCCTCAAGAATAATGATCCGCCCGTCGCGATCAGACTTTTTGAGCCCTTCGATCTCGCCGCTCTCGCTGAGCTGAATCTCAATCTCCTCTCCGTAGTGCAACCTAGCTGCTCGTGCGTCGATATCGGCCAGAGCCTTGGCTGCATAGTTTGCACTCTCACGAGAAGCGCCGTAGCGCTGCCAGATACTGCTAAGGGTGTCGCCGCGGGAGATCTTGTGTTTGATCCACTGGCTTGCTGGCCCTACCACTGACTGAAAGGCATTCCCGAATGGGGCGAGAAAGCGGCTCAGGTTGCCCTCTAGTGATGAAGGCTGGGCTACCGTTGTAACTGGTCCATCAACCAACGAGGTCTGAACGGCAGGCGAGACGAGCATCCCTGCTGAATGATTGTGAGATAGATGCGAGAGCGCCTGTTCCCAGCTGTTTTGGGAGGAAGCCATCTCAGCTGGCCGCCGACCGCTCAGCGATCCCTGGGAGAGAAGGATTGCAGTAATAAACACCGCTGCCGCGGACAGGAATACAACTCGTCCAAACGGAAAGCTCCGGCGCATGGGGCTTTGTGAGCCCTGTGTAAGCAAACTACTAGTCATTCGTGGGGAAAGGTAGCTTAGGAAGGGCTGTGAGGCAATACAAGAACTGAAACAGTGTTAGGTGGTTAGCGGTCAAAACGCAACCTGGTATAAGGAGGCCACCTGCCTTTGGGGTAGATCCCTTGCTGCCGTATTGTGCCGGTGAGCTGGGAGCAGCGAGCGATGCCATAACCCATTGAAATGACTAGTTTGCTTGGGGGTGCCGCTGCTGCGCTTGGGCAGCTCAATATCGGCCCCTACAGGGTTCAGCCCAGCTCTAATAACATAGTCCATGTGGAGGGCTGCCATTTGGGCATTGGAACCAGGTGCTGTTCCTGTGTCAAAGTGGAGAGAGCAGTTATGGAACGAATACTTGGGCTCGATGTCGGTGATAAGCGTGTGGGAGTAGCGCTCTCGGACCCGTCTGGTCGCTATACCAGCTCGCTGCCCACCCTGCTTCGAGCTGGAGGCAAAGCTGAGGATGAGATTCTCCGTCTTATCGAGCTTCATGGGGTAAAGATCGTGGTGGTGGGGCTCCCACTGGGTGCTGGCGGCGAGAAAAATGAGCAGTGCCTCAAGATCGAGAATTTCTGCCGCCGCCTACTGAAGCGAGCGTTGGTGGCGGTCGTCTATGTTGATGAGCACCTGACCTCTGAGGAGGCCAAGGAGCGGCTGCAGGCGATGGGGCGGAGGGATTTTTCCAAGGGAGATGTTGATGCCATGTCAGCATCCCTGATTCTCCAGAGCTACCTCGATCAGAATAAGACCGGTGCATAACAGACCTGCAATGTGAGCCCCCCAAGTGCGTGGTTCTTAGCCGGCGGGACCTGTGCATATGAGGACCTAGCTGGAGCCTCCTACTGTCATTACTCCTGTGTTCCTCGGTGCATAAGCTATGGTAACCTTGGGAAGATTTTGAAGATTACATTGCATAAATCAAGCGGGGGGCGCTCTACAAAGACTAGCCGCAGCCCAGATGTTTTCTAAGAGTGATATTGTCTAAGAATACTGTGTAAAAGTGCCAGGTATGGAGCGACAGGCCAGACTGATCCTGATCCTTTTATTCCCGCTGCTAACAGCGGTCGCCACCTATCTCTTCCTGCGGCGTGAGTTCTATGCCCCGCTAAACCCCTCGGATGCGGCCAAAAAGCTTGTAGAGATAGAGCCGAGCCTTACCTTCAAAGAGATCTGCGCTAAGTTGCATGATGCTGCGGTGATCCGTTCCTGTTGGTCATTTGGGCTGATGGCTAGATTTCGAAAGTTAGACACTGAAGTGCGCTCCGGAGAGTATGAACTGGCTGCAGCGATGACCCCGCAAGAGATCCTAGAGAAGCTCGCCAAAGGGGATGTGTTTAAGCGGCTCGTATTGGTCAAAGAGGGGGAGTCGATCTGGCAGATCGGAGAGAAGGTAGAAAAGTCCGGATTGATTTCAGCCCAGGAGTTTAATAAGTCGGTGGTCGACAAGCAGCTTTTAGCGAAGGCTGGAATTTTGGCGCCAAGCTTTGAGGGGTATCTTTTCCCAGACACCTATCAATTTTCAAGGCCGATACGGGCAGAGCAGATTATCTGGCGAATGCTAGAGCAAGGGGAGCGCGAAGAAAATTGGAGCAAGAAGTTTACAGATCAGGCCGATGAGCTAGAGCTCAGTCGGCATGAGATCTTGACTCTTGCATCGATCATCGAGAAAGAGTCCGGCAATATTGAGGAGCAGCCGGTAGTTTCTTCGGTGTTCCACAACCGACTTAAGCAGGGAATGAAGTTGCAATCCGATCCAACGGTTATTTATGGCATCCCCAATTTTAACGGGGATCTCACCCGCAATGATTTGGCAACACCAACCGAGTACAACACCTATACGAATGTAGGACTGCCTCCGGGGCCAATTGCGAATCCGGGGCTCTCGGCGATCCGTGCCGCGCTGTTTCCAGCCCAGACATCATTTCTCTTCTTTGTGGCAGATGGGAAAGGTGGGCATGTCTTCTCTACAACGCTGCAGGAGCATAACGATAATGTGCGGCGATATCAGAAGGAGCCGGCCGCTGCGATGCGTGCGGCTCAGGCTGCTGCATCATTGTCCGCTGCAACCACTCCAACTCCGGCTCCTAATGCAGCGGTGATTGCCAACGAGATTTTTCCTCAATAACCAGATGATTCCTACCGGAGAGTTGCGGTGCTGCTAGAGACGATCGAGCGGGTCCGCCAGAGGCTCAATGCCCGCCAACGGGTTGTGGCCGCGGTATATCTGGGAGTTGTTGGCTCACTGGCGGTGGTGTTGAGCCTGGCCCTGTCGTGGAGCTCTGCTGCGTGGGGTCTTTTTATCGGGCTTGGCGTAGCGGCGGCAGGAGTGATCGGCTTACTACGAGCTGGGATCTTTACCCTGGCAACGCAGGCTGATGCGGCAAAGACTCTCGATGCGCTGCTTGGGACAAAAGATCGAGCGCTCACATTCCTTGAGCTTGCGGAGCCAGGGAGGCGATCAAAGACAGAGCTGCTTGAAAGACAATCAAAGTGCGAGCTCATCGAGGCTCAATGTTTTCCGGCCCTCTCAGGGTTTGATCCAGTACAGAGCCTCCCCGTGCAGTGGTCGCGAGGACGCAAACTAACGGCGGCAGCCATTCCCGTCCTTTGGATAGTCGCTGCAGTGCTGTTTGCAAAGTTACCCAGTGATAGATTCGAGAGTGCGCAGGCGCAGGCAGTGGCAGAGATTATCGCTGCGCACCCTGAGCTGCCTACCCCCGTGCAGGAGACGCTGCGCGAGCTCGCGCGCGAGCTTGATCAGGAGTCCTCTGGCCAGGCCGCGGATGTTGAGGCTGCTCTTGAAAGGGCGCAAGCAGAGATTGAGCAGGCCAAGGCAACACTTGCAGATCAACAGCGCACCCGCGCCGAGGTGACGGCAAAGGAGCAAACTGGTGAGCGCTTAGGTAGCGCTGAAGCGATGCCAACACCGAGTCAATCCGATGCCTATAGCGCTGCATCACTTGCTGTGGCGCCAACGCCAACTCCAACGCCAACTCCTACCCCGCCGCCGTCACAGCAACAGGAACAGCAGCGTAACCAACCGAGCGACTCCCCCCAGGCGCAAGGAGAGCAGTCGAGTGAGCAGCAAACAGGTGGCGCCGGTGGGCCGGCGCACCAGAAACCTCAAGAGGGGCAGAGTGCAGATGGCGCTAAGCAAAAGCAGGGTACTCAAGGCGGTGCCGCCTCTGGTGGTGGCGAGCAACAGAGTCAGCAAAGTCAGGGAGCCGGTGAGGGCTCTGGACAGGGGCAGCAGCAGCAAGGGAAGGGCTCTAACTCCAGTGGGGAATCCTCTGAAGGACAAGGTGGAAGCTCTGGTGCTGGGCAGCAGGGAGAAAAAGGCCAGCAGGGCCAGCAAAGCTCAGGATCAAAGCAGGGTGCTAAGGGAAGTCAGCCTGGAGAGGGGGCAGACGGGGCGCAAGGTGAGGGCGGTCAAAGTGGGCAGCCCAATCAGGGCCAGGGGCAGGCCGCTGGTAACTCCGGTCAGTCGCAAGGGCTTAACGCCGCAGCGCAGCAGTTAAAGGATCTTAAAGATCAGCGCTCCAAGGGGGAATCTGGAAGTGCTGCTGGCGCAAAAAGTCAGGGGCAACAGGAGGCCGCACAACAAGGCACTGGAAAGGACGGTGGTGATCGTCAGGGGGAAGGAAATCAGGGCAAGGGCAAGAATCAATCCGGAGAGAAGGGAGGTGGTAATCAACCCCCCAAGAGTAGCGGCTCTGCACAGTCCTCTCCCGCTGGGCAGTCCGGGGAGGGGAGCCAGGGTCAGCAGTCTAGTGCTGCCAAGGGCGGAGAGGGAAACCAACGCGATTCCGGGCAGCCCTCTGCGCCGAAGCAGTCTGGTGATGCCAATGCGGCGCTGGGCGGTTCAGGTGCGCAGGCCAAGAGATTTGATGAAAGTGGTGGAACGTGGCCTGGCCTTGGGGAGAAAAAGGAGTTTCAGGAGGCGCAGATCGCGGCTCAAGAGAGCTCGATTGACCCGCGCTTTACCGGGCAGGATACG
>JBILUF010000226.1:0-4700 GCA_044371155.1 Bdellovibrionota bacterium | reverse complement strand
TGCCTGCTCAATCGTTGCGCGAAACGTTTTTACAAGCTCCTCATACTTGATCTGTAGATTGTCGCGGGCAGATGAGCCGGTGGTGCTTTTCTTGGCTTCGTTTACAAGAGTAGCCATCTCGTCGACGACCCCCTCTAGTTTTTGCATCGTGGCGCGAGCAACATTGATATATGAGGCTAGTGTGTTGAGCCCTCGCACTGCATAGGAGTAAGTCTGAGCCCCGGTGCGCAGAGAGGTCTGGATAGCGTTGTCACTTGCTGAGCCCTTGGTCGTGCCAGAACTCTGGCTGCTACTGTAGTTAGCCAGAATGTTAATTACCTTTCTGTCGATGGCACCTAAGCCGCTACTCATGACCGGTCTCTTCCTCTAAGGGGGAAAGCTCAATCGAAACAGTTACTTCCTCGCCCTACTTTAGATGCTCGGAAAAAGGCGAGGGAAGCTAAAATCGCCCTTCTTTTACCGGAAAATAACTCGTTGAATCAGGAGTTTACAGAAAAGCTCCGAGCATGGGCTGACAGAATGCTATCCAAAGGAGCCAACCCAGCTAGTCAGCGCGCGCACTGCGCCGGTTCCGATCTTATGGCCCACCGGGTCTTGGATAAACTGCACCGGATATCCAAGTCCCCCAAGATAGCTCACCCCAAGCTCGGCCATCTCAAGGGGCACTACCTCATCGATACTGCCGTGTAGCACCAGAATGGAGCGGGTTTTTCCACGCACCGGCTGAGGCTGCTTAAGAACAAACCCCGCCATAAGTGCCGCGCCATCGAACGGATTAGCGCTGCTTTGGAGTAGCACGGAGAGCAGTGCGGCTCCTTGTGAGAACCCAGCGCCCAAAAAGCAGCCCGGTTTAAGCTGATAGTACGCGACTGCCTTTTCGATAAATCTTTGCAGTGACTCGGCTGCCGCCTGCGCTGGCGAATCCTCACGACGACCTTGTTCACCTACCTGCCACCAGCTATGCCCACCAATCGGGTCATCGAGCGGGGCCTGCGGCAACAGCACGGAGTAGTCATCTGGCACTGCCCGCCGGAAAGTCCACATCACATCGTAGTTACCTGCGCGACCGTGCACGAGGACGATAAGAGGCTTCTCTGGGTTAGTGATGCGCACCTTGTGCCGTAGGCCAAGCACCGCCACGGCCTCATCAGTTGCAACCTGCGGAGAGTTCAACACGAAGTTCCCTTTATTTGCTAACGCCCCGCCACTCTGCCTGCAAAGCAAAGGGGTGACAAGAGCGCTTTCGCTGCTTCATTCCGGGCGCACGCATGTCGAGCGCGCGGCAACACAGCAGTGCTTCGCCAGAATCGCACTTCGCAGATCTGTCTGAACGCTGTCCGATTAGGTCGCTTAAGACTCAACGGGCTCGAGGCAGCTCTTCTCGATAAGCTCAGAGACCTCCTCCATGGCCTTCTCAGGCGCGACTTTTACGACTGGGACGCCACCATTTTGAAGACCGGTAACTTTTAGAATGCGCTTTGGGTCGACATTAAGAAAATTGCAGACTGATTGAAATGAGAAGAGGTAGTCATCCTCTGGGCTAAGGAAATACTCCCGTGCTCTTCGAGAGAGCTCGCCTGGCTTTTTAAGGTCAGAAAGAGCGTTCAAAAGGATCGCCCGCAGCAACTCCTTCTCTGGTCTTGCCGAGTCATATGCTACGTAGTCATCGAATGCGATAAACACGGTGGTTTCGTTTGCTTGTTTGCTCATAGTGTAGTTGAAACTGTCTAAAACCTATCCCTGCCGCTGCCCTCCTACCTGATCTATCGACAGATTCGCGGCAGCTCTTAATGTATGATGCGTTTGTAAAGTAAAAAGTTACGCCGTTTTAGACCAGTGTTATTAAGGGGTTAGGGCCTAGCAATTAAGCCCTCAAGCAAAGTCCGCCCTTTTCCGACCCTCCTCAATGACAGGCTCCTGATCGGGGCCCCCGCCGAAAGGATTCGGTGCGGAAGTTGTTTCACTAACCAACGAAGCCAAGGAGGGCTTTGATATGTTACCGATTAAGCCGGCGGTGTACCCGCTGAGCGCCGCAGTGGTCACACCACGTGAGGCGAACAAAGTTGAGGCTGCCAAAAAAGGCACATCACTACGCGACGCAGTTACGCTAGAGCGTGACAAGAATAAGCCGCGCGAAAACTCTGGCCAGCAAAAAGATCCAGAGCAGCAGCAGGCGGATTCAGAGCACAACCTGCATCTCTACACCTCAGTGGGGGTAGAGCTTGATATTGAAGGCTCCATCACCGAGATTGATGTTGTGGCGTAGCCGCACTGATAACTCCGTGGCGTAGCCGCACTGATAACTCTGTGGCGTGGCCACGCCGATAGCATTGAGCTCTAGCCGCACAGGCAACACTATCAATGTAGTAAGTCATCGGAGCCTCCGCGCTCCCCTTTTGCCAAGGCAGGCGCATCAGTGGCCGAGCTGCTAGATAGCTTTTGAGTTAACAAAGCACGCGACCGCAAGGTCTCCTTGATCGCCTTTGCAATATCGGTGAGCTCAATTGGTTTTGACAGACATCGATCCACTCCGAGCCTTAGTAGACGCTCGGTATCAAAGGTAAAAGCGCGACTGGTAAGAAAGACGATAGGCAGCGCTCCTGCGTCCGGCAGAGCACGAACCGACTGCAAAAAACGCTCCTCAGAACCCTCCGGTCCATCATCCCCAATCAGCAAGAGCTGCGGGAGGCCGGTGGTGCGAAGCTGTTCCAGGGCCTGGAGTGAGCTCTCTGCTTCACTCACCGCGAATCCTACGTGCTCGAGGTATTTTGCCAGTAAGGAGCGCTCTTCGGACTGGTGGTCTACCAGCATTAGTCGCTCGCCAGCCCCCACCGGCCCCTCCTGGCTCCCTATCGCCGGAGACGTTTGAGAGGAGGCCGACTCGCTTGCAGGAAGAATCAGCCAAAATTCCGAGCCCTGTCCGGGCACCGAGGTGAAATCGCAAAGGCCCCCGTTAAGCTCAGCGAGCCGCCGAGTAAGCGGCATTCCAAGCCCCGTTCCGGATTGCTTCAGGGTGTACACCGATTCGACCCGCTCAAACGGGGCGAACACCCTATGGTGTTGCGCGGGATCGATGCCGATACCGGTATCTTTGACTGATATCTTTACTCTGTTTCCGGGCACTCGTTCGGCCCAGACCTCGATCTGCCCATTTTGTGGGGTGTATTTAATCGCATTGGTGAGAAGATTTATCATCATCTGCCGAATGTGCCGACGGTCGCAAAGGATACTAAGGGGCTGCTGGGTAGTCTTGTAGAGAAGGGAGTGGCCTTTCTGTTGAGCCTGAGATCTTAGCACTGTGGTGATATCCACAAGCAGTTCATCAACCGAGATCGCCACCTGTTCAGGTGCGATGGTGCCAGACTCGGTTTTGGCATAATCAAGTACATCATTTAACAGCTCTAAGAGATGCTGCCCGCTTTGACGTACCATTTTAAGCACATCTGTCTGTTCGGATGACACCTGCCCGCAGAGCCCCTCGAGCACAACCTCGACGGCGTTAAGGATTATTCCCAGCGGCCCGCGTAACTCGTGGCTAAGATTTGCGAGGAAGCCGGTCTTGGCTCGCACCGACTCCTCCGAGGATCGTCGCATCCGCAAAAGCTCCTCGTTGTAGCGGCTGTTCACAATCGCCAAGGTGCCTTGGAGTGCTAACACCTTTAAAAGCTCCTTATCGGAGAGGCTTGGCGTCCGCCCCCAACGAAGCTCCACGCTGAGACTGCCAAGCACAGTGCCCGCAAATGAGATCGGCTGCACGGCGATCCCTGGGTGCTTGGAGTGAAGGGCATCATCCAACAACGCACCTCGCACCAGTTCAGCGCCGCTTTGCGCCATCGGCCGACCCAGCACAAACGAAGAGTGGTATCCCCCGCTCTCCCTGTCGAATAATACTAACTCAGCAGCCTCGGCCTCGAGGAGCTTAAAAGTGCGTCCAACAACCTTCTCGAGCGCGCGCGACAGCTCCTCTTTTGATGAGATCCTATTCTCTATAAGATCAAGGGATAGTGCTTGGCTCTTTCTGCCCTGCTCTTTTGAGATCCGTTCATGCAGCGCCAGGAGTGATTCGTCCGCCTGGGGCAACCCCAGTTTTAAGGCCCGCTCCTGTAGCGCGCGGGTCAGATATCCGCGCATTATTACTGCACCGATAACGATTGACCAGCCAAGTAGATTAGATACCGAGACGAGCATTCCCACTGGGGACACGGGCGCCCCGCTGCCCCATAGAAGGGCCACGGGAGCGATGCCGCAAAGGGCACTAATCGCTATGAGTGTTCTTGGTGAGTGCATCAACAAAGGACCCTTCCCCTTCCGCATCTCTTTGGCATAGCAAAGAAATCCTCTCTGAAGTTCGGCAACCTAGGTAAAACCTTTAGAGTGGGTGGCCGAATAGGTGAAAAAATCGTTTTATTGGCGCTATAGAGGGGGCCCGCTATCGAACGGGGCCGGGATTGATGGTGATAAATCGCCGGTAATTGCTCCGAGTAGTAGCGCACAAAGTATCCCAAGCAGAAACCTCATAGCCGTTGCGTTGGCACGGCGATACACAACGGTGCTAGCAATCAGGTCGTGCAGCGCTTGCTTGCGGCGGGTAAATGCTGCCATTAGGAATCCCAGCCCAAAGGTTATGACAGAGAAGATCTTGGCTAGGTTTCGACCCAGGGCGCGCGCGAAGGTGATTGGCCCACCGTCAGCTGCCCCAA
>JBILUF010000225.1:0-4702 GCA_044371155.1 Bdellovibrionota bacterium | reverse complement strand
TGCACTCTTTGGATCATTTAAGTTACCAAAGGTGAGTGCCTTGGTTGGGCAGCTCTGAACACACGCAGGAGACACCTCCCCATCCTCGACAAGCCGCCCTAGATCCTTGGCTCTGTCTTTGGCCTCAACGATTCGCTGCACGCAGAAGGTACATTTCTCCATCACCCCCAGGCCACGCTTGGTGACATCTGGATTAAACTGCCAGTTAAGCGGCTCAGGAGCCTCATACTCATACCAGTTAAATCGTCGCACCTTGTAGGAGCAGTTGTTGGAGCAGTAGCGGGTGCCGACGCATCGATTGTAAATCATCGAGTTCAGCCCCTCTTCGTTGTGATAGGTGGCATACACAGGGCACACCGGCTCACACGGAGCATTTCCGCAGTGTTGGCACATCACGGGCACGAAGTTCACACTTAGCTCTTCCGCGCCGCCATCAAAGTACCGCTCGATTCGGAGCCATGACATCTCACGGCCTTTGTACACCTGCTTCTTGCCGACAAAAGCGATATTGTTTTCTGCGCTACACGCAACAACGCAGGCTCCGCAGCCGGTGCAGGAATTCAGATCCACCGCCATACCCCAGCGATAGATAGGGTGCTCGCGCTGGTTGTACATCTGCTTAATCGGGCCATGGTGTTCACCATGCCCATCGCCGTGACCGTGGTGATCATCGTGGTGATCATCGTGACCTAGTTTGGCCTCCTTCCCGAGGGAAACCATCTCGGAGCGCCCAATCTCCGCCTTGCCTTGTGTATCACTGCCCTGCAGCACCAACAGGTGCGCCTTGCCGCGACCACGCGAAACAGAAACCTCTGTCGAAAGAAGTGCGAGGCCGCCCTCTGACGCGGTAGCCGGTAGCAAGCTAAACACATTTCCATTAGAGGTGTTCTCACGGGCATATCGACCGTACGCGGTGTGCCCTTGGCCCACCGGAATAGCGACGACTCCTTTCTGCACGTACGGCGTGAGGTACACACCAACATTCACCTCGCCATACTGATTCCGCACGGTAACCAGATCGTCTTTCTTGAGGCCTACCTTTTTTGCGGTGTCTGGATGAATCTCAGCCCATGAGTCCCATACCGCAGTGGTTACTGGATCGGGCATCTCCTGGAGCCATGGACGATTCGCCGCACGCCCATCAAAGGTTCGCACAGAATAATAAGGGAACAAGACAAGGCTCTTGCCGTCAGACTTAGCCTCGCTCAGATGCGGAGCTGAGAAGCTAACCTTCGTGACAGCATCCTGGATACTTGCGCGAACCGATCCGTTTTTGGCCCGCTCAGAGGAGGAGGCGAAATAGCCGCCGCGCTCAACACTCTCGATCCAAAACTTATCAAAGCTCTCTCCCGCTCCAGATAGCGAAGAATAGAGCTTCTTCCAGCTCGCCTTGAGGAAATCTTCAAAGCTCTTAGCCCCGTCACCGATCTCCGACTTTCCGGCCTTATCGGCCACAGCTAGCAGGATGTCACCGAACGCACGAGTGTTAAACACCGGTCGCATCACTGGCTGCAACAAGCTGTAGACACCAGCCATCGGACGCACATCACCCCAGCTCTCTAGCGCTGTGTGGGATGGAAGGACTAAATCGCAAAGAGAGGCTGTCTCATCAAGCTGGCTTGAGAGACTGGCGGTAAATGGCACCATGTTGCGCGCCTGCTCAAAACCAAAGCTTCCGGGCAAGGTAAACGCCGGGTTAGCACCGTGCACCAACAACACGCCGTATTCCCCCGCCTGCATCCCCTGAATCAGCTTCTGCATCTCTGATGCGGAGCTCTGCGGGGTGCGCATCGCTGAGATATCAACGGCGTCATCGGCAGAAGAGCCAACATTCCCAAGCATTACGTTTAGCAGTGCGGCTATTATCTGCAGCTGTAGTGGCTCGGCCGTGGCTGCCACTGCGCCACCTGCAATCACCAAGGAGTGCTTGGCATCAAGAAGGTATTGGGTGACCAACGCGATCTTCTCTTTCGCAACGCCGGTCTCGTACACCACGCCATCAAGTGAGATATCCTTTGTGAGATTTGTTGCCCAGTCGCGCACACCTGCGGGCAAGGCAGCGCCACGGCCGGCCTGCAGCAGGGATTTAAGGATAGCAAGTGCAATCTTCAGCTCGGTCCCAGCCTTCGCGGATAACCATAGATCTGCGTTCGATCCCGAGAGCGATAACCGAGGCTCAATATGTACAACGCGTGTTGGCTTAGCACCCTTACGACTCTTGGCCCAATCGCGCGCGAATCCTACCGGAGACACCCAGGTCTCGAGGAAATCTGCGCCAAAATTCACCACCACCTCAGCACGGTCAAAGCGATACGACGGCACGCCGTACACGCCATAGACAAGCTCACTGGCCTTGGCAAGAGCGGCTGGCTGCAGCGGATCCCAGGTGACGTGCTCAACCTTCAGGGCGGCACAGAACGCCTTAACTAACTCAGCTTGGGCGCCAGAGAGCTCTCCTGTAACAAGAGCCTTCTTCTTATCAGTGCCCTTGATAGCGTCTGCTACTTTTTGCAATCCATCATCCCAGGAGGAGAGTGGATCGTACTTATAAATTGCGCGTCCAGAACGGTCCGCATCACGGCTCCGTGCTATCGGTTGGCGCACCCGATCAGGGTCGTACAAGTTCTGCAGAGCCGACTGCCCTAGGGCACACAAGCCGCCACTGTTTATTGGGCTGTCTGGACTCCCCTCGATTTTTACTGCGCGCCCCTCGCGGGTACGCACCATAATTCCGCAACCAGCCGAGCACTCAGTACAGGTCGACCGGTACCACACCGCCACGCCCGGGATCTGCTCAACCTCCCCCTTTACAAAGGGGAGGATGGTCTGCTTCTGATCTTCGGCACAGCCAGCGACCCCTACGGCCGAAGTGGCACCAAGAATCTTCAGGAAGCTGCGACGGGAAACCCCTGCTGAACTCTCCGCGGATGATTCACCGGTGGCGTGAGCAGCCTGCTCACGCCGGGAGTTAATCGAGACCAATCCCTTTGAATCTTCGTACGCCATGTATCCGAACCCTTCCCGTTTCGAGGTCGCCCAGTCACTACAATCTCTAGTAAACCGTTGGCGACCTCCGCTCTTTTCAAAAAACTAAACTTGCTAAATCGCGCGACTAGTAGTGGCAAACTGAACAATCGATCGAAGCGCCTTTTTGCCGGTGACAGTCGATACACCACCCCATCTTCATAGAAGATACACGCTCAACCACTTCCATTTTTGGCACCTGGCCGTGACACTCCTGGCAGGTGACCCCAGCTTTTACATGGCGCTTATGATTAAAATGGACATGATCCGGCATTACATGCACCTTCACCCATTCCACTGGCTTACCAGACGCCCAGTATTCCCCAAGCTTATTGATCTGCTCCTGCTTCTCAGGCGTTGATCCCGGTATCTTCGGAGGCAGTCCAGGTGCGAGCGCCCCATGGCACCCCATACAGGTCTGCATCTCAGGTATCGCTGCGTATGCCGCCTTTGAAACAGACCAGTGGCAATATTGGCAGTCCATCTGGTTCTTCTGCACATGGGTGACATGGCTGAACGGGATCGGCTGCTCGGGACGATAACCGCTCGCGCGCTGCTCAGGCCCAAAGATCTTAAAATGATCTAAAAATGGAAGATCCCATATCGCCGACTGGCCATCGTTCCAAACCCCGGCACTAACATCGACCTTCGCATATGCCGGATTGGGGTCCCCTTGCTGTCCTTCGCTTGCGCTAGCTGCCGCAGCGGGGACCGCTGCTTCACCAGTGGCGGCATCAGAGAGCTCAGGAGATGAGACATAGTAGACCCCGTACCCAACGATTGCAGTTGCAAGCAGAGAGACAAGGGGGAGGGAACGGAGTAGAGATCGAATGGTGCGAAACATTATCTCGGAGAGAAAAAATCCAAGTTTTGCACCCTGCCGATCTAGCGCACCCCTTAAGCGCCCCAAAGCTTAGGGGCACCGAGAAGCACAATTGCAAGAACGACCCGAACGCCAACTCGGCTAATAAACACACGACGGCTGTGGGGATGGCACTCCCCAACAACCTGACCTGGTTGGGTTAATACCCCAAAGTTTTAAAAGAAGGAATCAGTTAGCTTATGTTTTTGTCCGTTTGTTAATCATGAATCTTTTACTCATAATTAAACCAACTATCGTTATGCCGATTAACTACATGCAGGGAATAGGAGTTGGTAAGTGACGCACAGGTGGTTTAGAACCACTCCGGCCCCCCAGCTCTGTGGAGGGGCACAAAGGAGTTTCGCATGTTGAATGAACCCCAGCCGCTTTGGCGACCCAGCAAGGAACGAGTAGCCGGATCGGCGCTGAAGTCATTTATACGAGAGCTCCCCGTTGGAGAGCAGATTGAGAGCTTTGAGGAGCTTTACCGCTGGTCTCTCTTACACCGCGAGCAGTTTTGGAAGTCGGTGTGGGATTTTGTTGGCATCAAGGCCTCGGCTCTGAGTGACTCGGTGGTAACCAACCCCACCGCCATGCCCGGCGCTCGCTGGTTTGAAGGGGCTGCCCTTAACTTCGCTGAAAACTTACTCAAGCGCGGCGACGACCACACAGCGCTAATCTTTAGAAGCGAAGATAAGGTGCGACGCACTCTCACCTACCGCGAGCTCCGCGCCGAGGTGTCTAGGGTTGCTGCCTTTTTGAAGACGACTGGGGTGACAGCAGGCGACCGAGTGGCGGGCTACCTGCCCAATATGC